>NZ_DGVO01000048.1:0-47564 GCF_002394995.1 Bifidobacterium sp. UBA4282 | reverse complement strand
GTCCAACAAACGGGGCGCAGTTCACCCCGGGGGAGTTCGGCATGCGCACGGATGACGATGCCGGATGGTCCAGAACCGTATACACGATTCCGGCGCAACGGTTCGACGGCGACGGCTTCTACCGCATCCTTGTGCAATCCGTGGATCTGGCGGGCAACGTTTCGCAGAACACCATGGAAGGGGTCGGCGCGGACCATAGAGGAAACGCTGAAGTGAACTTCGCCATCGACGCAACGGCGCCGACCGTATATGTTCCCGAACTGGAAGCCGAAGACGAGCACACCGGGCACCACCGCCGACGCATCACCATCGATGCCAAGGACAATCTGGCGGTGAATCGGACGGAACTGTACATCGACGGGCGCAAGATCCGCGAATGGAACACGGACACGTCGCTCGACGACATCCCGCAATACACGTTGCAGGCCGACGGCCGACCCCATGCCGTGATGGTGCGGGTCACCGACAGGGCCGGCAATCAGACGACGGCCGTCTATGACGCAGACAATGGGGAACCGGTGCATCCATGGTTGCTGCTCGTGCTCCCGGCCATCGCGGGGATCGCGGTGGCCGGATGGGGGATTCGGCATGGGGCTCTGAGACGGAGGCGGACATGAGGCAACGATAGGATGGGCCCATGAGCGAATGCAATCCGGAGACGGTGACGGACCAACGGGAATGGCACAGCCTGCCCGAACGGATCAAGCGGGTATGGCTGCTGCGGTCGGTATTCACCGATACGGCGGTGATCCTGGTTTGCGCGGTGCTGGCGGTCATCTTCATCGCCTCCGACTGCATCCGATCGCCGTGGTCACGGCGTTGATCGAGTCGGTGAGGTCCGCCATCGCCCTGATTCTTCCCATGCTGGCCATTGCCGTGCCGAACCGTGATTCGGCGGTCGTCATGGCGGTCATCGTGGCGGTGATCGGGCTGATTGCGGCATGGATGATCGTCTCTCCGGTCGTGCGATGGCTGACGACGGGCTATCGGATGGATGAGCACGGCATCACCCAACGTTCCGGGGTGTTCAACCGCACGCGCACGACGATCGCCTACGACCATATCCATACGCTGTCCAGCAGCGCCCCGATCTACATGCGGCCGTTCCAGGTGGTGATCCTGAACATCACGGCCGCAGGGACCGCGGCGGGCATGGCGGTTGCGGTGATCTGGGCGCTGGTGTCCCGCGATGCCGTGAACTGGCTGTGGACGTTGGCCCCTGCGGCGCTGGCGGTCTGGTGGGGGTTGTGCCGTTGGCTGAAGGCGGCGTCGGAGGGATACGCGGTATTGGACGACAAGCGAATCGCCGCCACGGGGGCGTCCGTACTCACCTTGTTCACGGTGTTCACGCGCCGCTCCCGCATCCAATCGGTCGAGCGGTCCAGCACGCCATGGCGCCTGAATCGTGGTGTGGAACGCCTGAGACTGCCGTTGTTCGTCTCCAACGGCATCAGTGTGCTGCAGTTCACCGCGTTGCGCTCCGCCGATGCGGCAACGGTATCGGCCTGGGCGGAGAACGGGTCGATACGCCCATCCGGGACATCCGACCGGTCGGCGGATTCCGATCCGCGGAACATGACCGATAATGGACATAGAGACGACGACGGATGGAGGGCACGATGATTTGCGGACGGTGCGGCAACGGCAACGATGAAGGCTCGCGATTCTGCACGGCATGCGGCAGTCCGCTGACCGCACCTACGCCGGCGATGCGTCCCCTCGCCGACGCGCCGACGATATCCATGCAACCGGTGCAGCCGGCGTATCCGGTGCCACCGGCGCCGTCGCAATCGTCTCCCGTTCAGCCGGTCGCACGCAGACGCACCGGAACCATCGTGGCCATCGTTATCGCAGCCATCGCCGCCGTGGCATTGATCATCACCGGCGTGACGCTGGCCGTGCGGCATGTCTCGGCGGACGATCCGGGCACCTCGCAGACGCCGGCGCCGACCGGCGGCGAGGCGTCGGAGCCGGGCGATGCGTCGGACGGGAACGACCCCGCGTCATCCGAGGAATCGGAAGCGGACGGGGACGGGCCCGAGACGCCGGCGCGCACGTTGAATCAGGAATCCATCGATCGCATCGTCGACGCCTACTCGTCCACCGACGTGGCCGTATCGGTGATGACCGAGGACGGACTGCGCAGCTATTCGTCACGGAACGCTTCGAAACGCATGGTATCCGCCGGATTGTATCTGCCGGTGTACTTGGCGTACTACGGCACCCATGAGGATCAGCCGAGCGATTCCGCTGGCGAGATGATGCGGTCGATGAGCAACGAGGCGGCCAATCTGCTGATCGACGCGGTCGGCGGCGTGGACGCAATCGATTCATGGCTGTCGGCAAACCACTTCTCCGGTTCGTCGTTCGAGCGTAGATTCGGCGATGTGGCCGCCTCCGAGGACGGATACGAGAACTATGCATCATCCGACGACGCCGCGCGCATGCTGTCCATGGTGGCCACCGACGGAGCGGATGAGCTGATGTCGTATGACATTGCCTCCGAAGGTGTGAGGATTCCGGAGGGGGCCACCATCCATGCGCATCGCGGTATGGGCATTCAGGATGCATACAACTATTTCGTCGTCATATCGGATGGCCGCACCAAGGTCGCTCTGGCGGTGATGACCGAGAACCTGGGGCAGGAACGTGCCGCCGACCTCACTTCGCAGATGCTGGCGACGGTCTGGGACACGATGTTCGAAAGCGCGGCGCGTTGACGGGGGACGTTCGGCCGACGGGTGGTCGGCGCCCCCGCCCGGCGCGGTCCCATCGTGGCGCGGCGCATCGGGTACCGGGGCGCGGGCGCGGCTGGACGGCCGTCATCGCGGCGGGTGTGGCGGTTGCATTCGCGGCGGTGGCGGTCGGTATCGGCGTCACGATGTCGATGCCGCATCGAAGCAATCCGGAGGGAGCGGCGGCATCCGCACGGGTCGGCATTGCCGACGGCGCAGGTGAGGACGGCATCGCCGTGCCGGACCATGATGCCATGCGCCGCACGGCGGTTCCGGAGCCGGACGCCAGCCAGCCGGTACGGCGTGCGATGAGCGCGCTGCAGGACGAACTGGAGACGCTGATCGCCGGATACCAGGGTGGTTGGCAGGTGTATTGCGAGGATCTCGCCACCGGAGCCTCGCTGACGATCAACAACCACCAGGGGTATTCGGCGTCGCTGATCAAACTGTACGTCATGCTGGCCGTCTATCAGCGGATCGATGATGGGGCGCTCGCCGAGGACGCCCGCATCGACGAGCTGCTGCGGGAGATGATCACGGTGAGTTCCAACGAGGCCACGAACGCGTTGGTGGACATCCTCGGTTCGGGCAGCGGCGAAGCCGGATTCGAGGTCGTCAACGCCATCGCGCAGGAGTATGGGTTCAAGGATTCGTCCATCAACCAGTACCTTGGCGACGTCACCGGGGACCCCTCGCTGAAACGGACCACAGCGGAGGACTGCGGGCGGTTCATGGCTGCCGTGTACCGCGGGGAACTGGTGTCCGCGCAGGCCAGCCGGAGTATGCTCGACCTGCTGATGGCACAGACCAGGACCTCCAAGATTCCTAGTGGTCTGCCGGCGGGTACGGTGACCGCCAACAAAACCGGGGAGATCGACGGCGTGGAGAATGACGTGGCGATTGTGTTCGCCTCATCCGATACATCCGCCGCGATTGACGGTACGGCGGCAACAGGCGATTACGTGCTGGCGGTGATGAGCGAGGACGTGCCCGACAGTGCGGCCGCGCAGGCCGAGATCCGCGAGCTGTCCGGCGTGGTGTGGAATGCGATGGCACGGTAATCCGGCGGCATGCCGTGGCGCCGGAGACCCGCGGCAACACGCTGAGGGCGGATACGAACGGTAGATATCTACCGTTCCGTGACGGCCATGGTTAGGCTTGAGCCATGACTGGTATGCAGGAACTTTGGCAGGCATTCGACGCGGTGCTCGGGGGCGGCGAGACTTCCGCGCTGCTGGTGGTTGGCCCCCCGCGGTGCGGCAAGACGGAGTTCGCGTTCGAGGCGCTGATGCGTGCGTTGGAACGCAACCATGGTGGGGGAGCCATGATGACGGTATCCGGGCGCGTGACGGCGGACAGGTTGGGCAATCGCGCAATCCGCCGTATGGGGGCGTCGATGAAGGCGCGTCCGGTCACCACGTTGTCGGCGTTGGCGTTCGCCGTGATCGCCGACGCCCGACGGTATGAGGACCTGCCTGCGCCGCGTCTGCTGAACGGCGCCGAACAGGATGCCCTGCTACGCAGGGTGGTGGCGGCGCATCTGGGCCATGCCGAAGCCGGCAACCTGTGCGATACGTGCGTGCTGTTGCGGGAATACTTCGCCGACGACCGCTGGACGGATACGGTGGCACCCGCCCGGGAGCAGTCGGGTGGCGCGACGACGATGACGATGTTCGAGCGCGGCGTCTCCTCGTCGTTCGTGGATCAGCTGAGGGATATGCTGGCCCGTATCAACGAGCTGGGGGCATCGTTCGCCCATGAGCGTGAGTATGTGGGGGAGGCGGCCGGCACCGGGCGTAACGCCGACCGCATCGCGGTGCAGTGGCGCTTGGCGTTCGCGCTGCGGCGGGAATATGTGCGGGCCATCGAACATACGTATCCGGGCGAATACCGTCTGGACGCATCACGGCTGCTGGTCGAGGCGGCTGCGGTGCTGCGCCGCGTACAGGCGGAGGAGGTGCGGCTGCAGCCGGAGACGGTTCCCGCGGTGTTAGTGGTGGATGATTTCCATGACGCCACACTGGCCGGGCTGCGCTTCCTCGAGGCGTTGGCCGCCGCAGGGGTGCGGCTGGTGCTGGTGGGCAATCCCGACGAGGCCGTACAGACGTTCCGCGGCTCCTACCCGGAATACCTGATGGGCTGCGCGGTAAGAGGGCCGCTGCATGCCGCCCTACATCGCATCCCGGTATCCGATACCCCGGCGGATGCCGCCGCACCGACCTATCGCGACCTCCTGGCCTCGCGCATTTCGCTGTCGATCCCCTCGCCGGAGCCGGATGACACGCCGATGCCGCAGCGCCCCGGCAAGCTGCCCCGATATGCGGGCAGTCTGCCGATCCGGCGATTGGATGAACCGGGGGCGAACGCGGATGCCGGTCTCGGCACCTCCCGGTTGGAGGATGGCACGGTGGCCACGGCGTTGTACAAGTCGCCTCGCGAGGAGATGGACGATGTCGTCTGGCGTATGAAGCGCCTGCATCTGGACCAGGGGATTGCATGGAACGACATGGCGATCATCGCCCATGACAATGCCACCGTGCGGTCGTTCGGCGAGCGTCTGCGCCGCGATGGCGTGCCGGTACGGTACTCGTCGGTGACGCGTCCACTGAAGGACGAGCCGTTCGTGCAGGGGCTGTTCGCCCTGATCGAGCTGGCGCTGCTCCGCAGGCGTGGCATCGACGCCGTGGACCTGCCATTGGCGGCGCTGTCATCCTATGTACGGGCACGAGTGGTCACGCTGATGGCCTGCCCGTTGGTCGCCGCCGGCACGCAGTCCGCCGAGGGTGCCCCGGCGCGGTTGGCACCGGTGGAATCCGCGATGTCCGCACTGGAGTCACTGGCCGCGGTCGTCCAAGAAAGCGCAGAGGCCGTCGGCGCGGATGGGCAACGGCATCTCGCTGCGCTGATCGAATCATGGGAACGATATCGCGATGCCGTGAACGAACATCGGCAGGCGGCGCGGCGTGCGGCGGCGGTCAACGTGGACGACGGCGTGCTAACGGGCGAAACCGCCGACGACGAGCTGCCGTTCGGCCAGAGGGCGATGTACCTGATGCTGGCGTTCGACAATCCCAAGGCGCCCGCCACGCCCGTATTGGATTCTCTCGGCGCGATCTTGGGCCGGGACCCCCAAGCCGTCGCGTTCCGCAGGCTTTGGGATATGGTCGGCCGCGTTGCGGATGGCATGGACCGGCTGCCCAACCGGGAGGCACAGTACACGTTGGCGCTGGCCTGGAACGAGACTGGCGTGGCCGGTTCCTGGCAGCGCGCCGCCCTGCGCAACGACGTAGCTGGCCGTGCCGCCAACGACCGGCTTGACGTGGCGATGCGGTTGTTCCAGTTCGCCGCCGACGGCTCCGCCGGGGAGGACATCGTCGCGTTCATGGACCAGGTCAGGTCGATGCAGATCGAAGCGGATTCGCTGGCGCATGTCGGGCCGGTCGAACAGGCCGTGACATTGACCACCCCCGCCGGTGCGGCCGGGAACCATTGGCGGCATGTGTGGCTGCCCGCGGTCCAGCAGGATGTATGGCCGAACCTTGCGGAACGCGCCACGCTGTTCGGCGGCGAGGATCTGGCCGATCTCATGCTGCATGGTCGAATCGGGGACGCCGACCCGACTCACTGCGACGCTCGGTTGGCCGCAGTGCTGTCCAGCGAGAAGAAGAACCTGCTCGTGGCGGTGACCCGCGCCGACGAGACGCTGACGATCAGTGCGACATGGAACGAGGATTGCACCCCATCGGACTTTCTGTACGGGTATCTGCCTGAACGGTTCATCCGTCAGCGTGATGAAGCGGTGTTCGCCCGTCCCGGCGGCGAGGCGGTACACGACGGTGATACGATATCCCATTCCGGTCTCGATGCCGATCCTAGGGGATTGGTGACCGCCGCTCGTATCACGATGGCATGCCACGGCGCTGACTCGCCGGAAGGACGGGATGCGGCATCCGCGCTCGCGTTGCTGGCGGAGCACGGCGTGCGCGCCGCCGATCCGCGGCAGTGGTATTTCGTCGACTTACCACATGACGGTGCCACGGGTGGAGAAGCGGAAGCCCGAGCCGAGGCTCGCGACGGACGGCATATCGTGACCTTGTCGCCATCCTCCGTCGACGGCATCTGGTCCTGTCCGGTCTGCTGGCTATTGGAACGCCGCTGCTCCGGCCCCCAATCCGGCGGCGTGCACGCCGGTTTCGGCACCATCGTGCACGAGGTGGCGCAACGCGGCAGCGAGGAACGTCTCGATATGCCGGGGACCGTGGCCGCAGAAGGTACCGAGAGCCGTATCGCGGCGGTGACGGAACAGCTGATGGCGATCTACCGTTCGTTGCGTCGAGACCCGCAGGGCATCGATTCCCCCACCGACCGGTACGATGCGATGAAACTCGACCGTTCGGCGGAAACCATGCTGACGAATATCGCCAGCTATTTCGTCAACGGATGCGATGCGGCATACCCGTTCCGCAACGCCCAATACATGTCGGTCGGAGCCCTGGAACGGGCGGAGTGCGAAGTGGAATTCACCGCCCGGTTCGATATCGACGACATGCTCGCCGCCTATAACGCCATACCCGGCATCGAACCGATGACAAGCGGCGAACTCCTGGTGGTTATGGGAACGCTGGTCGGAGGCTGGCCCGAGGGCATGTGCGACGATCTGACGATTCGGCTGTCCGGCAGGATCGACCGGCTTGAACATCGTCGATACGGGGACGGTCGCGAGGCAGTGCGACTGATCGACTACAAGACCGGGAGGAAATACGGTACCGCGCAGATCTTCAACGATCTGCAGCTGGTCTGCTATCAGCTCGGCTTGGCGTTCCCCGAGGATCGGGGCTGTGTCGGGCCATCCCCGCGAATGCCGTACATCGCGCAAAGCGGGTTGTTCTTCGTCCGCGAGGATGATGGCCCGAGCCGCAGCTTTGAGGTGGAAAGCCTTCACCAGCCTGCACTGTTGCGCAACGGGGCTTGGAACACGGAACCGTTTGCCGGGCGCTACCACTATAAGGATCCCAAGTATCTGGAGATTCCGGAGCTGCCCGAGACGCCGCCCGCAGGGGTGCGCGCCGCGGCGTGGAACCAGATCATACGGTTGCGGGGCACCCAGACGCTCTGGGCATTGACCATGGCCGCGCGTGTGTTCTATGCGGCCGCGGCCAGCCGATCGTCGCTGCTGATCGCGCACCCCACGCCCGATCATGTGAAACGCTGCCGCATGACGACATCCTGTCCGGCCTGCGCCGGCGAGCTCAACACCGTCTATGAAACGAGGCAAGCATGATGCACGCATTCACCGACAGCCCGGAACAGGCACGGGTCATCAATGCCCCGAACGATGATGACATCCTGGTGGTGGCGGGTGCCGGATCAGGCAAGACCTATACCATGACCAGGCGCATCGTCACCCTGATCGGCAACGGTGTGGCTCCCGAGCGCATCCTGGGCCTGACCTTCACGCGCAAGGCTGCGGGCGAGCTGTTGGACCGCGTCTCGTCGGCGGTCGCCGAACAGTCGGGTGCCGATGAGGACCCTGACCGGATGTTCCTGAAGCCGACCATCGCCACCTACGATGCGTTCTTCCAGACCATCGTCCGCCAGTACGGACTCCTGGTCGGCTTCGACCGGAACACGCAGCCGCTAAGTGACGCCGGCGCATTGCAGTTGGCGGCCGATGTGGTGGAGCGGCATCTGGATGAACTTTCGGTGCGGCAGGACCCGCCGTCGATCCCCCAACTGGCCGGGGACGTGAGAAGTCTGTCCAACGCTATAGCCAGCGCGATGATCGGCCCTGACTGCCCAGGGTACGCCGAAGCCGTCGCCGCGATACGCCGTTGGGACAACGCTTTCATCAGTCGGGTGCGCGCCGCGCTGGGCGATGAGTCGATACCCGAGAAGCTGTTCGCCGGCGCGCTGCCGAAACGCGCCAAGAAGGACAGCGATGAACAATGGCAGGTCAAGTTGGAGCAGTACCAGGCCAAACTGTATGCCAACTGCGTCTATCAGTGCGACCGCATCGCCAGAACCGCAGAACAGCGTGAACTGCTGCTGGATCTGGTCGAGGAATACAACGAGGAGAAACGTCGCCGCACCATGGCCGAATTCGGGGATTTCACGATCGCGGCGTATCAACTGGTCAGCCGGTTCCCATCCATCGGCCGCCGGTATCGCGAACGATTCAGCCATGTGCTGCTGGACGAGTACCAGGACACCTCCACCACGCAGGCCATGCTGTTGGCGGCGCTGTTCCATCCCGCCGATGGCGGTGTGTGTAGCGCCGTCAGCGCCGTGGGCGACCCATTCCAGTCGATCTACGCCTGGCGTGGTGCCAGTCCCGGCGCCTTCCGTATGTTCGAACGGGACTTCCATATGCCGCCCGGCACCAAGCCGTATGCGTTGAGCACCACACGCCGCAACTCCCGGATCGTGCTGGAGGCCGCGAACGATCTGACATTGCCGCTGCGCACGCCCCCGCGCCGCCCGGGCAGCGCAGCGCTGCATGAGGTCGATGTCCCCTCGCTGGCGAATATCCCCGAAGCCGATCGGGGCACCATCGGACTGATCGGCTATGAGACGCTCGGGCAGCAGATCGATGGCGTCGTGCGGTTCTGCCGCGAGGCGCTGCGGCGCCACACCCGCGTGAAGGACGGCATGGTGGAGCACCGTGGTACCGTGGCCGTGCTGTTCCGGTCCAAAGGCACCATGGACGAATACCAGCAAGCCTTGGAACAGGCGGGTATGACCACGTTCGTCGTCGGCTACTCCGCAGTGCTGGAACGCCCGGAGATCTGCGACGTGCTGGCGTTGCTGCATGTTGTGGTGCAGCATGATGACGCCGAGCATCTGATGCGGTTGCTGGCCACCCCCAGGTTCCAGCTGTCATCGAGCGACCTGACCCGTCTGGCCGCGCTTGCCGACAGGGAGAATACGCGGGTGAGATTCCGGGTGTTGGCGGAGGCCGGCGTGGCGGATGCCGACTGCCCGCCGGAGCAATGGGAATCGGTGGTGCGGGAGCACCGCGACCAGGTGGGCAATGCCGTGTTCCTCGGCGATCTGCTGCAACGGGGCGATCTGAGGCAGTTGCTTGATCGTGACGGCACACTCGGCGACAGCGCCAAGGCCGGGGTGCTGCGTGCCGGCGCCATGCTGCGCGACGTGCAGGCGATGCTGGGGCATCCGCTGGCCGAGGTGATTCGCGCCGCGGTCCGTGCGCTGGATCTCGACATCGATACGGTGGTTGCCCAAGCCATACGAGACGGCGAACAGGCCTCGAACCCCACCGTGGCCCGGATGCCGTTGAACACGCTGGTCGACCTGACCGACACCTATATCCAGGAACTGGGGGACGGGCGGACGCCGACGCTGCGCGGATTCCTCTCCTGGGTGGACGTGTTGGGCAATATCGAGGATGAGGCGGCCTCCATGCATGACGACCAGGCCGACGTAGAACTGATGACCATCCACCAATCCAAGGGCCTGGAATGGGACGCCGTGGCCATCGTCGACTGCGCATCGGGCATCATGCCGAACAACAGCAAGAACGGATTGACGATTACCTTGGACGAATCCCATGCCGGAGGGTTGGTCGACGGCGTGTGGACGGCTCCCGAATACCGGGAGCAGAACAGTCGGACCTGGCTGACTGACGCCACCAGCGTGCCTGCCCCGATACGGGTCGACGCGGACATCCTTCCCCGCTTCCCTCACGACGGCGCGCCGGGGGAGGACCCGGTGGACGCGCTGACGCGATTGGACGACGTGATGCAGATCGATGACGAGGTATTCGGTTCGCTGCGCGACTGCGGCGACGGCGTGGAGGACTCGGATCCGGATTCCTGGTATCTGACCCAGAGCAACGAATACGGCCGTCGGCTGCACGCCGACGAGCGACGGCTGGCCTATGTGGCGTTGACCCGCGCCAGGCATGACGTCATGCTGTCATATTGCGCGTACCGCGAGCGCAGCCGCGAGCCGCGCCGCAGGGCCGCAGCAAGCAGGGCGCAGAGCGCCTCGGTCTTCTGGCAGGAGCTGTTCGACGCCCTGCACACGCGCGCGGATGCCGTGCGCCGGCCGACAACGGTGCCGGATGATGATACGCTGCCGCCGTTGCCGGAGGGGTTCTTCGCCGGCGACTATGCCCGCGAGTATGAGGACGCCGTCATCGGTCAGGCTTGGGCCACGCCGATCGAGCAGTCCGACGACGCCGTCGCGCTGCCGTGGCCGGGCACCCTGAGCGCCGATATCGCCGAGCGGTTGCGTACCGGGGCGCTTGCGGTGCGAGACGCTATGGAGGACACGGACGCCGTGCGCCATGACGACGGACCATCGGATGGGCGGACCCGTGACGGAGGACCGTTGCTCGGCCGGGCCCGTCTGCTTGTTGCGGACCATGACCTGATGGGTGCGCAGCTGACCGGCGAGGACCTGGACCGGAACGTGCGCGAGCGTGGTCGGCGCATTCTGGCGTCAGGCCGGCAAAGCGTCACCGCGTTGCAGGCGGCTGCGGGAGGTATGAGCGAGCGTGAGGAGAAGGCCTATTGGTGGGGCATCGTGCGGCCGATTCCCAGCGTGGCGTCACCGGCGGCCGAAGCCGGTACGCAGTTCCACGCATGGGCGGAACGGTTCATCAACGCCGTGGCGGACGGCAGGCTGCCGGATGCGGATTCACCGGCCTCGCGGCGTGCCTTGCTCGAGGAACTTGATTCGGCCGAGCAGCACAGCGGCGGACACCCGGACGCATTGCTGACGTGGAAACGCCGTCTGGCCGAATCGCGGTGGGCCCGGCGTCATCCTGCATGGGCCGAACGGCAGATCGTCATCGCCATCCCCCAGCTGGGCGGCAGCATCGTCAACGGTAAGCTCGACGCCGTGTTCGTCGGAGGCCTCGACCCCGAAGACACGGGCAAACAGTACACCATCATCGATTGGAAAACCGGGCGGCGTCCGCGTGAGCCACGGGACGTGGCACAGAAGTTGGTGCAGCTGGACTGCTATCGACTGCTCCTATCGGTGGTCGAGGGTATCCCGCTGGACGCCATCGATGCGGCGCTGTATTACGTGAGTGAACCGGACGAACGGCAACGCGAGATTCAGGCGGAAGGAAAAACCGAATCCCAGATCATCGACGCATTGCGTCTCGGCGTGCCCGACCAGTCGGACAATGACTAGCCGGTGCGCGACCGCGAAGGCGTGTGACCGGGGCTTCGGTATCCCCGGCTGCGCCCCACTGTTCGCGGCGCGCGATAGGCTCGGGACGGATAGGGAACAACGCTGGCACTCAATCATCAAGGAGGCAACAATGATCAAGGTTTCCGTCGTCGGCGCCAAAGGGCGCATGGGATCCCACGTGGTGGACGCGGTCAACGGCGCACAGGACATGGAGCTGGCGCTCACGCTGGACGCGGGCGATGACCTGCACGCCATCACGCCGGAGAACACGGATGCGGTCGTGGAATTCACCGTGCCGTCCGTCACACTGGACAACGTGCTGACGCTGATTGGCCAGGGCGTGGACGTGGTGGTGGGCACCACCGGCTGGACCGAGGACCGTCTGGAACAGGTGCGTCAGGCGTTGGCCGCGGCGCCGCGCGCCGATCAGGCCGTGTTCATCGCGCCGAACTTCGCGATCTCCGCGGTGCTGGCCGATTATTTCGCCAAGCTCGCCGCCCCGTACTTCGAGTCGGCCGAAGTGGTGGAGCTGCACCACCCGAACAAGGTCGATGCCCCGTCCGGCACCGCCATCCACACGGCGCAGGGCATCGCCGCCGCACGTCAGGCCGCCGGCCTGGCCCCCGTGCCGGACAATACCGAAACCGACGGCGGCTCCCGCGGCCAGGTGGTCGACGGCATCCATGTGCATGCGGTGCGTCTGCGCGGCCTGAACGCGCATGAGGAGGTGCTGATGGGCAACGCCGGCGAACAGCTGACGATCCGCGCCGACAGCTTCGACCGCATCTCCTTCATGCCCGGCGTGCTGCTGGCCGTACGCAAGCTGGCCGAAGGCTCGCATGCGGGCCTGACCGTGGGGCTTGACCGCTTCCTGGACCTGTGATCGACCCCACCGTGGACGCCGGACGGGCGGGGCTTCGCGTCCCGCCCGCGAAGTACCGTGGATACCATGAGTGACGGTACCATGCATCTTCTTGATCCTGCCCCGTTCGGGCGCATCATCCCGGCCATGATCACGCCGATGAAAGCCGATGGATCCATCGATTACAGCGCCGCCCAGCGCATCGCCAAGCAGCTGGTCGCGGATGGCGCCGACGGCATCCTGGTCAACGGCACCACCGGCGAATCCCCGGTCACTCACATGGACGAGAAGGTCGATCTGGTCCGGGCCGTCAAAGAGGTCGTCGACGTGCCGGTCATCTCCGGCGCCGGCTCGAACGACACCGCCCATTCCGTGCGCATGGCCGAGCAGACCCAGGAGGCCGGCGTCGACGCGGTGCTCGTCGTGGCCCCGTACTACTCGCGTCCCTCGCAGGAAGGCATCTTCCAGCATTACCAGGCGGTCAACGCCTCGGCGGACAAGCCCATCATCGTCTATGACGTCCCCGGCCGCACCGGCGTGCGCATCCAGCTGGACACCTACCGCCGGCTGGCGGAACTCGACCATGTCACCGCCGTCAAGGACGCCACCGGAGACATCGCCGGAGCCGTCCGCAAGCGCATGGAAACCGGACTCGACTGGTACTCGGGAGACGACGGCCTGTTCCTGCCGTTCCTGTCCGTCGGCGCCGTCGGCATCATCTCGGTGATCGCCCACGCCGCCTCTGGGCCGATGCGTGACCTGGCCACCGCCTTCGACCATGGCGACATCCATCAGGCCCAGCGTCTGGCCGTGCGGCTGGCCCCGCTGGTCGAGGCGTTGAACGGCAACGGATTCCAGGCGGTGATGGCCAAGGCCTCGCTCCATGTGCGCGGCTTGCTCGACGACACCTCCATGCGACTGCCGAACGTCGGCCCGGGTCCGGACGAGATCGCCCGAGCCGAGGCCGGCATGCGCGCCTCCGGCTTGCTCTGACTTGCTCCAATAACGGAGTGCCGCTTCCGCGGCACAGCCAATCCACGGGAGATATATGCGCCTACCGACGCGCCATGAGCGCACCACGGCGGCCGCACCCTCCTGCGGTGCATAAGACCTCGTTCCCGCACAGGCGGGAACACCAAGATAGAAACAGAACCAATGGCATTAGAAGAAGAACTCGCGGCGCTTGACGCCGCATACACCGGTGACGGCAAGACCGGTCGCGTTCGCACCAACGGCGCGGACCCGCAGGTCGAAGCCATCATGGATGAAATCATCGCCGAGGCCACGGGCAATCAGCCGGCCGCCAAAGGCGCCAAACGCACGGCTTCCAAGAAGAAGGCCGCGTCCTCGCGGAACGATGGCGACCAGGCCACTGCCTCGGCACAGTCCGGCGGCCAGGGCGCGAAGTCGGCATCCGGCCGTGCCGGACGCCGCAACGAACGCGGCAAGCGTTCCGATGAACACGCCGAGGGCCTGATCCCGCCGCCCAAATACCGCAGGGGCACGATGCGCATCGTGCCGCTCGGCGGTCTGGGCGAGATCGGCCGCAACATGAACGTGGTCGAATACAACGGCCACATCCTGCTCATCGACTGCGGCGTGCTCTTCCCCGAGGAGGAGCAGCCGGGCGTGGATCTGATCCTGCCGGACTTCCACTACATCAAGGACCGTCTGGACAAGGTCGAGGCGCTGGTGCTCACGCACGGCCACGAGGACCACATCGGCGGCGTGCCGTACCTGCTCAAGCTGCGCCCGGACATCCCGCTGATCGGCTCCAAGCTCACGCTGGCCTTCGTGGAGGCCAAGTGCAAGGAGCACCGCATCAACCCGGTGATGACCGTGGTCCAGGGGCGCGACAAGCTCAAGGTCGGTCCGTTCAACCTGGAATTCGTGACCGTGACCCATTCGATCCCGGACGCGTTGGCCGTATTCGTCAAGACCCCGGCCGGCAGCCTCATCGATACCGGCGACATCAAGCTCGACCAGCTGCCGCTCGACCACAAGATCACCGATCTGGTGGAGTTCGGCAAGCTCGGCGAACAGGGTGTGGACCTGCTGATGGCCGATTCCACGAACGCGGAGGTGCCCGGCTTCGTCAAGCCCGAGACCTCCATCGGCCCCGCGCTCGACCGCGCCTTCGCCGAGGCAAGCCGCAAGATCATCGTGGCCAGCTTCTCCAGCCATGTGCACCGCGTGCAGCAGGTGGTGGATGCGGCGCACAAGTACGGACGCAAGGTCGTCTTCGTCGGCCGTTCGATGGTGCGCAACATGTCCATCGCCGCCGAACTCGGCTACCTGCACATCCCCGAAGGCACCGTCATCGACCTGAAGCAGGCCTCCGACGTGGACGATCGCCACCTGGTGTACATGTGCACCGGCTCCCAGGGCGAGCCGATGGCCGCGCTCGGCCGCATCGCCGACGGCAACCACCGCGACATCACCATCCACGAGTTCGACACGGTGATCCTGGCCAGCTCCCTGATCCCCGGCAACGAGCACGAGGTCTACAAGGTCATCAACAAGCTCGTGCAGATGGGCGCCCGCGTGATCAACAAGGAGAACGCCGCGGTCCACGTCTCCGGCCATTGCAACGAGGGCGAGCTGCTGTACCTGTACAACATCGTCAAGCCCAAGTGCGCGATGCCGATCCACGGCGAGAACCGCCACCTGATCGCCAACGGCCTGATCGCCGTCAAGACCGGCGTGGACCCGAACGGCGTGGTGCTCGCGCAGGACGGCGACGTGGTGGACCTCTACCACGGCAAGGCCGCCATCGTCGGCTCGGTGCCGTGCGGCTACGTGTACGTGGACGGCGACTCGGTCGGCGAACTGACCGACGACGTGCTGGAGAAGCGCCGCATCCTGGGCACCGAAGGCTTCGTCTCCAGCTTCGTGGTGGTCGACACCGAAGCCTCCGAAGTCGTGACCGGGCCGAAGATCTTCCTGAACGCCGTGGCCGAGGACGAGAGCGAGTTCGACAAGGTGCGCCACCAGATCGTGGACCAGCTTGAGGACGCGATGATCCACGGCACGCGCGACACCTACAAGCTGCAGCAGATCATGCGCCGTACGCTCGGCGGATGGGTCGCCCGCCAGCTGCACCGCAAGCCGATGATCGTGCCCGTGGTGGCCGACATCGCCGCCACAGAGGATTCCAACAAGTAACCAAACCATCGCCCGCGACGGTTCACAAGACCGCCGCGGGCTTCCATGTCAGGCGTCCGCCGCACGACGGACGCCACCACCCCAGCAAGCCAGAAAGGTACACAATGCCAGGAGCAAATCTCACTCGGGTCGAAGCCGGGGAGCGCAAGGCCGTCGTCTCGGCACCCATCCACTACTGGGTTTCGCTTGATCTGACCGTCGGTGCCGAGGATTTCGCATCCACCACCAAGGTCACGTTCGACGCCCAGGCCGGCGCCTCCACCTTCCTCGATCTGATCGCCAACCAGGTGACCGAGGTCGTGCTGAACGGCGAGGCGCTCGACCCCGCCGCCGCGTTCGTGGACAGCCGCATCGAGCTGAACAACCTCAAGGATCACAACGAGGTCGTCGTCAAGGCCATGTGCCAGTACTCCAACACCGGCGAGGGCCTGCACCGCAGCGTGGACCCCGCCGACGGCAACGTGTACCTGTACTCCCAGTTCGAGGTGCCGGACGCCCGCCGCGTCTACGCCGTGTTCGACCAGCCCGATCTGAAGGCCGTGTTCGACTTCGACGTGACCGCTCCGGAAAGCTGGATCGTGCTGTCGAACCAGCCGGTGCGCACCGTGGAATCCGTGGACGGCATGACCCTGGACGGCACGCTGGGCCATCACCCGGCCGAGCGCATCAAGCGCTGGGTGTTCGAGCCGACCGTGACGATGAGCTCCTACCTGACCGCCATCTGCGCCGGCCCGTACGCGCAGTGGCACACCGAGTACGAGAACGAGGACGGCCGCGTCGTGCCGATGGGCCAGTACTGCCGCCAGTCGCTGGCCGAGTCCTTCGCCAAGGATGCCGACTACCTGTTCGACATCACCAAGAAGGGCTTCGCGTTCTACGCCAAGACCTGGGGCATCCCGTACCCGTACGCCAAGTACGACCAGATCTACGTGCCCGAATACAACGCGGGCGCGATGGAGAACATCGGCCTGGTCACAATCCGCGACCAGTACGTGTTCGACTCCAAGGTGACCGACGCGCTCTCCGAACGCCGCGTGGTGACTGTGCTGCACGAGCTGGCCCACATGTGGTTCGGCGACTACGTGACGATGAAGTGGTGGAACGACCTGTGGCTGAACGAATCCTTCGCCGAGTTCACCTCCACGCTCGCCACCGCCGAGGCCACCGATTGGCCCGACGCGTGGGCCACGTTCTGCTCCGGCGAGAAGAGCTGGGCGCTCAACCAGGACCAGCTGCCGACCACGCACCCGATCGTCGCCCCGATTAACGATCTGAACGACACCTACGTGAACTTCGACGGCATCACCTACGCCAAGGGCGCCTCCGTGCTGAAGCAGCTCGTCGCGTATGTGGGCCGCGAGCGCTTCTTCGACGGCATCCACCGCTACCTGACCCGCCACGCGTTCTCCAACGCCACGCTCGACGACCTGCTCAACGAGCTGGAGGCCACCTCCGGCCGCGACATGAAGGCGTGGAGCGCCCTGTGGCTCGAACAGGCCGGCATCAACACCATCGCCGCGGACGTCGAGGAGAACGCGGACGGCACCATCGCCTCCCTGACCCTGACCCAGAGCGCGCCGGCCGAGCATCCGGTGCTGCGCCCGCACCGCCTGGCCATTGGCTTGTACAACGAGGACCCGGCCACCGGCCTGGTCACGCGCACCGACCGCATCGAACTCGACGTGGACGGCGAGACCACCGTGGTGACCGAGGCCGCCGGCAAGCCGCGTCCGGCGTTCATTCTGGTCAACGACGACGACCTGACCTACACCAAGCTGCGCTTCGACGCCGCCTCGTTGGAGTTCGCGGTCGAGAACCTGTACCGTTTCGACAACGCGCTCGCCCGTGCCGTGATCTGGCTGGCGCTGTGGGATATGACCCGCGACGCCGAACTGCCGGCCGAGCGGTTCATCGAGACCACGCTTAAGCTGCTTGCGCACGAGACCGAGTCCACCACGTTCCGCTACGCGCTGAGCTGCATGGGCACCACCGCGCACCACTACGTGGCGCCGGCCCGCCGCGAGGACGTGCTGCGCCGTGTGGCCGCCGAACTGTGGACGCTGGCGAACGCCGCCGAAGCCGGTTCCGACAACCAGTTCCAGCTCGTCAACGCCTACCTGGGCTACGGCGAAGAGGGCGACGCCGAATTCGCCGCGAACGTGCGCGGCCTGCTCGACGGCAGCGTGAGCCTGGACGGCCTGGACATCGACAACGACATGCGCTGGGCGCTCGTCAAGGCGCTCGCCTCCGTCAACCAGATCGACGAGGCCGGCATCGATGCGGAGCTCGCCAAGCGCGATACCACCGCCAACCGCGAATTCGCGATGGGCGCCCGCGCCAGCCGTTCCACGGCCGAGGCCAAGGAGTGGGCGTGGAACGAGGCCATCCGCAACCAGGAGCTGACCAACATGCAGCTTGAGGCCGTGGCCCGCGGTTTCGCCGGCGCCACGCCCGAGTTGGCCGACCCGTATGTGGAGCGCTACTTCGCCGAGGCCGATTGGATCTGGACGAACCGCACGTTCCACATGGCCGAGGCGCTGCTCGAAGGCCTGTGGCCGGTGTACGCCGACCCGGCCAAGCTGGTCGAGCAGGGCGACACCTGGCTGGCCTCCCACGCCGAGGCGGACAACGCGTTCCGCCGCATCGTGATCGGCAACCTGGAAAGCGCCCGCCGCTCGCTCAAGGTGCGCGACTGGAACGCCGCGCTGTGACATCGCTGTGACGTCGCTGTGATGTCGGCCGACATCACAGGCATGCCCTGTTAACGGTCCCTCCGCCGCACGGGATTCGCTCCCGGTGCGTCGGAGGGACCGTTGATATGTGCCCGTAAGTCCTTTGCACTATGGCGGTTGGTTCTTCGGCTGCATCGTAGCGCGGACGTATCCGGTGCGACGCCGGCGCGTTGGACGTGGCAAATGCGGTGAAACAGGGCAATCTGTGGGATTGTGCCCGCGCATCGTGCCGCAGGGTGGGTACGATGGTCACGGTAATCGTGAGGAGTGCGGCGTGATGCCGCCATGGCTGAGGAGAGGCGTAGCTCATGCCCAAGATGTTTGGAACCGATGGTGTACGAGGATTGGCGAACCGCGACCTGACCGCGCAGCTGGCGCTCGATCTGGGCGACGCCGCGGTGCGCGTGCTGGGGGATTCCGGTACGAAGGATGATCGCCCGGAGGGTCGGCGGCGTGCGCTGATCGGCCGCGACACCCGCGTGTCCGGCGACTTCCTGGCCGCCGCGCTGTCGGCCGGCATGAGCGCCGGCGGGTTCGACGTGATCGATGCGGGCATCATCCCGACCCCGGGCGTGGCCTACCTGACCAGCGTGCTCAACGTGGAGATGGGCGCGGTGATCTCCGCCTCCCACAATCCGATGCCGGATAACGGCATCAAGTTCTTCGCGCGCGGCGGATTCAAGCTGCCCGACGCCAAGGAGGACCAGATCGAGGCGGTGCTCGGCCAGGACTGGGAACGTCCGACCGGCGCCGGCGTGGGCCGTATCAGCCATGACACGGTGACCGCCACCAACCTGTATATCGACCACCTGGTCTCCACCATCGCCCCGATCGGCCCGGACAAGACCCAGCCCAAGCCGCTCAAGGGGTTGAAGATCGTGGCCGATTGCGCGAACGGCGCCACCTCGGTGGTGGCCCCGGAGGCCCTGCGCCGTGCGGGCGCCGAGGTGGTGGTGATCAACGCCTCGCCGGATGGCTACAACATCAACAAGAACGCCGGCTCCACCCACCCTGAGCAGCTGCAGGCCATGGTCAAGGCCTCCGACGCCATGATGGGCGTGGCCTTCGATGGCGACGCCGACCGCTGCCTGGCCGTGGACGAGGACGGCAACATGGTCAACGGCGACCAGATCATGGGCATCCTGGCCCGGGCCAAGAAGGCCGAGGGCAAGCTGGCCCACGATACGCTGGTGGTGACCGTCATGAGCAACCTGGGCCTGAAGCTGGCCCTGAAGGACATGGGCATCGCCACCGTGCAGACCGCGGTGGGCGACCGCTACGTGCTGGAGGAGATGCTGCGCGGCGGCTACACGCTGGGCGGCGAACAGTCCGGCCACGTGATCAACCGCGAGTTCGCCACCACCGGCGACGGCACCCTGACCGCGCTGACCCTGTGCAACGAGGTCATGAAGTCCGGCAAGAGCCTGAAGCAGCTGGCCGCCGACTTCCCGCAGCTGCCGCAGCAGCTGGTCAATGTGCCGAACGTGGACAAGAACGCCGCCTCCACCAACGCTGCGGTGCAGGCCGCCGTGGAACGCGAGGAGGCGCTGCTCGGCGATACCGGCCGCGTGCTGCTGCGTCCCTCCGGCACCGAGCCGCTGGTGCGCGTGATGGCCGAGGCCGCCACCCAGCAGCAGGCCGACGAGGTCTGCGCCCGCCTGGCGCAGGTCGTGGCCGACGAGCTGGCCCTGTGAGCGCCGTCGAGGCAGACAACGGGAACAACGAAAGGAACCGCCATCATGTTCAAAGCCAACGCGAAGGTCGACGTGGCCCTCAACCGTGACGTCGAGCATCTGATCAAAACCGGCGGCAAGGAAGGCATCCTGCCGATCGTGCAGATGGGTGAGCCGGTGCTGCGCCAGCGGACCGCGCCGTACGAGGGGCAGCTGTCCCGCCGCACGCTGACCAAACTCATCGAAACCATGCGCACCACCATGCTTGAGGCGCCGGGCGTGGGCCTGGCCGGCCCGCAGATCGGACTGGGCATGGCCATCGCCGTGCTGGAGGACCACGTGCGCGAGGGGGACGAGGATGATCCGCGCGAGATCGGCGAACTGCCGTTCCACGTCATCATCAACCCCAGCTACGAACCGGTCGGCGACCAGACCCGCAGCTTCTACGAGGGATGCCTGAGCTTCGCCGGCTACCAGGCGGTGCGCCGCCGATGGCTGGACATCATCGCCCGCTGGCAGGACGAGGACGGCAACCGCCATGAGGAGCGCCTGCACGGCTGGCCCGCCCGCATCTTCCAGCATGAGACCGACCACCTGTCCGGCGAGGTGTACATCGACCGCGCCGAGATCCGCTCGCTGAGCTCGGACGAGAACCTGGCCGACCTGTGGTGCGAGGATCCGGTGCCGACCGAGGCAGCCGAGGAACTGGGCTTCGACCTGTAGCCGGCATTCCCGGTGCGGCCGCGCCCCGGTACGTGCTCCGACGTGCCGACGGTGCGGCCGCGTCCGTTCTCCGGCTACGATAGGCGGTACGGCAGCGGCGAAGGAGGTTTCGATGAGTGCGATGTACGGACATGCTGACGACGACTGGCTGATGCGCGCGCACGGCGATATCGACCAGTGGGCCGCAGTGATGGACGTCGACGCGGACGATCGTCCGATCGACTGGAACTGGGTGCGCACGCTCGACCTGGTCCACGGCGTGGGCGTGGCCACCGCACAAGACTGCGACGCCGGCGCATCCTCCGACGTACACGACCTGCTGCGTCGCGACCTGATGATCCGTGACCGGCTGGAGGCCATCCTGACCTGTTGCGATCGCGTGTTCATGACCGACTACGACCGGCTCATCCCCTCATACCGGCTGCCGAGGGCGCTCGCCCATGCGAACCGTCGACTGAACGACGAGATCAATCTGCTGCGTGACCGCGGCGTGGCCGAGGGGCTGTGGACGGTTGCTTACGAGCATCGCGAACGCGTCACCGTGCCGGTGCTGCACGCCGCCGAGGGTGCCCCCGCGGTCGACGACATTCAGGACCGGACAGCTGAACTGGTCAACGGCCGCGCCGAACGCCGCAAGCGCGCCCGCGAGCAGCGCGAGGCCGGCGATCGGCTGATAGTCGCCGCCAACCTGGAGGGTGCCATCGCCGCGGGCGGTGCCGCCGGCGACGCACCCGATGCCGAGAGGGCCGCGGTCGCATCCCCGATCGGATCGGACTGGCGCGACGTCTATCTGCCGGGTCGCGGTCTGGATACCGTCATGGGCGTCGACATCGAAACCACCGGCACCGATCCGCTGCGCGATTACATCATCGACGTCGGCTTCGAATACATGAACATGGTCACGCCCCGCCCGCAGGACGCCCCGGCGGGCATGCCCTACGTGGACTCCTCGTATCAGGCGGGTGACGCGTACGGCCAGGCGCGTCTGGGGTTCGGCGTCACCCGTGCCAACGCGTGGCACGGCAACGAAACCATCCGCAACCTGACCGGCATCGACGTGAAGATGCGCTCCAGCAGCCAGTGGCGTCTGTTCGACGAATGGCCGCAGGCGCAGCAGGGGCTGCTGATGCGCCTTGAACAGCAGCCGTTCGTGGCGCATAACGCGAACTTCGAACACCGCTTCTTCCTGCACAACGTGGCCGGGTACGCGGAAAGCTACCGCGCCGGGCATATCGTGATCATCGACACGATGCCGATGAGCCGCCGGTGGGACGAGGGTTCCGCCCCCAGCGAAGCCCATCCGTACGGCGACAACTCGCTGGAATCCTACGCCAAGCGCCAGGGCGCGCTGCCCGAGGGCTCCTCCGAGCGGCATCTGGGCCTGGAGGACGCGCATATCATGCTGGTGGCCATGAAGCGTCACCTGACGGCCCTGCGCGAGGCGAATCGCGGACCGTGGGGCCCCGATGGCGTGTCCGGTACCGGCGGCAAACGCGCCAAAGGTCGCCGCTGGTAGGGCCGCCGCTGCGCTAGAGTGGTGGCATGACCCAAGCCGCACATGATGGATACCAGTTGCCGGATGGATTCGAGCATTGCTCGAAGCTGCGCCCCGTGGTGGAGGCTACGAGCGCATTGGACCGCGTGCGTGCCGTGGTCACCGTCCTCGCCGCGCCGGGCGGTTGCCCGTGGGATGGCAAGCAGACGAACCGCACGCTGCTGAGGAATCTCATCGAAGAGACCTACGAGTACGTGGATACCGTTGAGGCCGATGACCGCGAGGGCATGCGCGAGGAACTCGGCGATCTGCTGCTGCAATCGGTGTTTCAGGGGGTGGTGTGCCAGAAGGATTCCGTGGACCCGTTCACGCTGGACGAGGTGTGCGACCGTCTGGTGAACAAGCTCATCACCCGTCATCCTGCGGTATTCGCGCCGGATAGCGCGCAGGATGCGGACGATGGCTCCGGACAATCGCCCGAGGACGTGCTCAAACTGTGGAACGAGATGAAACGCAGGGAGAAGCACCGCACCTCCGTGCTCGAAGGCATCTCCCATTCGCAGGGCGCATTCCTGCGCGCTGCCAAGGTCGTCCATCGTGTCGCCGGATCCGACCATGCGGACCGTCTGTCCGCCGCGTTCGCTGCCGAGACCTCGCAGGCCGCGACCGGTGGCACTTCCGAATCGCCGACCGCCGCAGGGCTCGCTGATGATATCCTGACCGCCATCCGACGTGCCGACGCGGCCGGCATCGACATCGACGCCGCCCTGCGCAGTCGTCTGCGCGCCGTCGAGGATGAGATTGTGCGGCTGGAACATGACCTGGCATAACGCGGTCTACGGGTCGCGCAACGGCTCGGATGTCATGGGCCGGCCGTCCGACGACGGGCCGGTTTACGGCCGTGTCCCCGACGAGCTCATACCCGAGGAACGGCTGCGCAGGCTCGGCGGCAAATCCTTCTACCGCGCGCACGAGGTCATCGACTCCGCGCGCATCCACGACTTCGGCTACACGTATACCGATGACGGCATCACGCTGACCGCCTTGGTGGACAGCGCCGACGGTTACGCCGACGATTACAGCGTCACCGCGCACGTCGACCAGGGCATCGGCGACCTGACCGCATCGCATTGCACCTGCCCCGCCTACGGCCGGTTCGGCGCCATCTGCAAGCATGTCATCGCGCTGATCATGGCGTATGACGAGGACCCCGACGCCTTCGAGGCGTTGGATGAGGACGGCGGCGACCCGTCGCCTGCCGCGCGTCCCCGTCCGCGCCGCAGTCCCCGGACCTCCCGCCGCCTGCAGGCGCTCATGCGCGAGCGTGAGCAGAGCCGTCAGTCGGACGTGCAGTCGCGCCAGCTCACGCTGCTCAAGGAGATCGACGCGATGTCCTCCTCCGGCGGTTCGACCGGTGCGCAGCAGGGCGGCGCCGTATCCCGACACCTGCCGATCGGCAGTGTGGTCCTGCGTCCGGAACTGCGCCGGTTCGGCACGTCATGGGCGGTGCGGCTCCGTCTGACGGTCCCCAGCAGGTCGGTGGCCTATGTGGTCAAGGATGTGGCCGCGTTCATCGACACGGTGCGGCACCAGGAGTTCCACTCCTACGGCCGCAAGCTCGCGTTCGTACACACCCGCGACACCCTGAGCGAGCGCTCGCGCACCATCCTCGACGTGCTGGAGCGGGCCGTGCGCATCCGCGAATCGGTGACCGGCGGCGCGCCGTTCTACCGCCGCGGTGCCGAGGCGGATACCGTGCTGCTGACCGGTGACGAGATCGGCGAGCTGCTGGCTGCGTTCGTGGACGCCGACGCCTTCCTGGATTACGAGCGCCCCTACCGGATGCGGACCGAGCCGGTCCGCGTGGTGGACGGCGACCCTGACCTGGGGCTGGCGCTGGTCTGGAGCGACGACGTCGAGGGGTATGTGGTGCGGCATCGATTGGATGTGTTGGACATCGTGGAGGGATCATCCGCGTCGTTCGTGGCTGTTGCGCCGTCGCTGTCCGAGAGCCTGTCACGCCGCGCGGAGGCTTCGGGAGCGGCCTCCGGTGGCGACGAGGTGCGGATCCACCGCTGCTCGCAGGCGTTCATGCGGGCCCGGCAGGCCATCGATGTGCTGTGCGGCACCGAGCGTGGCGAGGACATGGTGGTCGCCACGGGTGATGCCGACCTGTTCATGCGTACGGTGGCGCCGTTGTTCACGGCGGTGACGACGGACGACGCGACCGACGGCCGGCCGGAGTCGGGGGCAGAGTCGGAGACGGGGGAGTCGGGCGCCGGCGTCCGTGGCATCCCGATTCGGCTGCCGGAGGAGATGCTGCGATTGCGGCGCGAGCCCTGCGTAATCGAGATCTATCTGGATCGCGAGCCGATGGGCGTGACCTGCGACGTGCAGGCGCGGTACGGCGACCGCCGGTACCATGCCTTCGAGGGCACCGCCGAGGACGCCCCGCGCCGCGACCGAGACGCCGAACGTCTGGCCGTGGAGGCGGTGCTGCATTATTTCCCGCGTCCGGACGGGCCGCTGGCGTTCCTGGAGGAATCGGACGACGACGCGATCTGGCGGCTGATCACCGAGGGGCTGCCGGTGATGCGCGGTCTGGGGGAGGTGCTCACCACACCCGCCTTCGACGGGCTGCTCGACGCGCCGCGGCCGACGATCCGGCTGGGGCTGTCGGTCAGGTCGGGGCTGGTGGAGATTTCGCCGATCGCCGACGAGATCGATCCGGAGGACGTGCCGGGGCTGCTGGCCAGCTATCGGCGACGCAAGCGGTTCCATCGGCTGCGTAACGGCGCGTTCCTGGACATGTCCGCCGTGGATGCCGGGCAGGCGGAGGAGACGCTGTCCGACCTGGACCTGACATTGCATGATCTGGAACGCGGGCCGGTCCAGGTGCCGGCGACCAGCGCCTACTATCTGGACGCCCAGGTGGACGACGAGGCGAAGGACGAGGGCTTCCGCGCCTATGTGGACGACCTGCGCGTCGTCGATCCGCAGTCCTATGCGGTGCCGGCGTCATTGGCGGAGGTGCTGCGACCGTACCAAGTCGAGGGCTTCCGCTGGCTGAACGCGGTGTGCGACAAGGGATTCGGCGGCATCCTGGCCGACGAGATGGGATTGGGCAAAACCGTGCAGCTGCTGTCGCTGCTGGTGGCGCGGCGCGACGAGGCGCGCGCGGTGGGACCGAACCTGATCGTGTGCCCCGCGTCATTGGTGTACAACTGGGAGGCCGAATGCCGGCGGTTCGCGCCGGGACTGCGCGTGGCCGTGGTGGCCGGGAGCAAGGCGGAGCGGCGGGCGCTGCTCGATCGGATCTGCCGGGTGCAGGTGACGCGCGGCGCTGCGGAACGGGACAACGCGGACGACGACGCCACACTCGTCTCACGAACCGCGGCCGCGGCGCTCGCCGATGCGTCGGACGACGGCTGGCAGGGTGCGGCCACCCCGTTGCCGGAGGATGACGGGACTGCGACGGACGGCGGGCCCCTGCCGGACCTGTTGATCACCTCCTATGATCTGCTGCGCCGCGATGTGGAGGACTACCAGGGGATTGAGTTCTTCTGCATGACCCTGGACGAGGCGCAGTATGTGAAGAACCATGCGACCAAGGCCTCCAAGGCGGTGCGGTCGGTACTGGCGCGGCACCGCTTCGCGCTGACCGGCACACCGATCGAGAACCGGTTGGCGGAGCTGTGGAGCATCTTCGATTTTCTGATGCCCGGCATGCTGGGTTCGTATCGGCATTTCCGCGAGCGGTTCGAGCAGCCGGTGCTGAGCGGCGACGAACATGCGCAGGCCAAGCTGCAGGCGTTCGTGGGGCCGTTCATCCTGCGGCGTCTGAAATCCGACGTGTTGAAGGACCTGCCCGACAAGATCGAGAACGTCATCACCGTGCAGCTGGAAGGGGAGCAGCGCCGGCTGTATGCGGCGTTGGAGCAGCGGCTGCGCGCCTCGATCAACAAGACCCGCGACGTGGACTTCCGCAACGACAGGATCCAGGTGCTCGCCCAGCTGACTCGACTGCGGCAGGTATGCTGCGATCCGCGACTGGTCTACGAGAACGCGGGACGGCTCGATGCGCCGTCCGACGGCAGGCGCCGTACGGCATCGCCCTCGGCCAAGCTCGATGCGATTCAGGAGCTGGTGGAGAGCTGTCGCGATGCGGGGCGCAAGGTGCTGATCTTCTCCCAGTTCACCAGCTATCTGGACCTGATCGCCGAACGGCTGCGGTCGATCGGCATGGCCTATGACACGATCACCGGCGCCACGCCGAAGAAACGCCGGCTGGAACTCGTCGACTCGTTCAACGCCGACGACACTCCGGTGTTCCTGATCTCCCTGAAAGCCGGGAACACGGGGCTGAACCTGACCGGCGCCTGCGTGGTCATCCACGCCGACCCGTGGTGGAACGCGGCCGCGCAGAACCAGGCCACCGACCGCGCCCACCGCATCGGGCAGACGCAGGATGTGAACGTGTACCAGATCGTGGCCAAGGACACGATCGAGGAGCGCATCCTGAACCTGCAGCAGTCCAAAACCGATCTGGCCAACCGGTTCGTGGACGAGGCCTCAAGCTCCACCGGCGGTTCCATGGCCGCGTTGACCCGTGAGGACCTGCTCGCGCTGCTGGGTGGCTAGCGGCGACAGCGGAGCATGGGGCGCTGGCCGGAATCCGGGGGTGCTGCCCGGAATCCGGGAGCGGTGCCGTTGTCTGGGGATGCCGCTTCGCTTGGAAATCGAATGGTCGGGTGGGGCTACGGCGTCAGCCCTGCGCCTGGCGATTCATGCTGGTCGCCCCGCCTGTGGAATCGAATGGGCGGGTGAGGCGGGACGGACGTGGCGTCGGACACATGCCTGTATGATGGTGTCAAACCGGTTCGATGCGAGTGTCGGAACGTTTGGGCAGGGTACAAGGAGGTCTTTGCGCCATGGATACGCCAATAGGAATGCCGCCGTTTGCTATGGGCATACCGTCGGGAGCGTTGGATATGTTGACGATGCCTTCAAGCGGGCGGAGCCGTTGCATCAACGCGGAGAACCCCACCGGGGGAAAGGGTCGTGCCGCCATGGCCGCCAGCGCGTTGGGGCCCTCGCGCAAAGGCAGCCCGTGCATCCAGACCATCGCCGCCGGACAATCCGTAACCCTGATGGATGTGGAGGGTCCGGGCGTGATCCGGCATATCTGGATGACCGTGACCGACCGCACCAGCCCCACCGGCCCGGATGTGCTGCGCAATCTGATTCTGGAGTGCTATTGGGATGGCGAGGATACCCCGTCGGTGGCCTGTCCGATCGGCGACTTCTTCTGCTGCGGGCATGCACAGGCCTGCCGGGTCAATTCGATTCCGGTGATGGTCAATCCCAACCGGGGGTTCAACTGCTACTGGGCCATGCCGTTCCGTCATGCGCGCATCGTGCTGCGCAACGACCATAACGAGGACGTGCCGGCGTTCTTCTACCAGATCGACTACACGGCGTATGACGAGCTGCCGCAGGATATGATGCGCTTCCACGCGCAGTGGCGGCGCGAACGACTCACCGAACCCGGCCGCGACTATGTGGTGCTCGACGGTGTGCGCGGGCGCGGCGCGTATATGGGCACGTATCTGGCGCTGACCGCGTTGGAAAGCCGCTGGTGGGGCGAGGGTGAGGTCAAGATGTACATCGATGGCGATGACGAATACCCCACCTGGTGCAGCACCGGTACCGAGGACTACTTCGGCGGGGCGTGGAGCTTCGCCGCATTCGACGATGCGGGGCATATGCGCGAGCAGACGTACACCGGGCCATATATGGGGTTCCCCTTCTATTCGCAGCGGCTCGTGGGGCGCGAAAGCGACTATTGGGATGTGGCGACGCCGGTGATGCGCGGCCTGTACCGCTGGCATATCCCCGACCCGATCTATTTCGAACATGATCTGCGGGTCGAGCTCCAGCAGATCGGAGTCGATGAGTCCGGGCTGTTCGAGCGCAGCGACGACGTGGCGAGCGTGGCCTACTGGTATCAGGGCGAGCCGCATGCGCCATTCCCGGATACCATCCGTACCCGGGCTTGGCGTCGCCCGCGGTAAGTGGCGGCGGCTGAGGTTCCTTATTTGCGGGAGCAGGTGACCGTGGCTGCCGTGGTATGGTACGGAAGCTTTTGAACGGGCTTGCTGGTGTTGCGTACCACTGCGTCGTGGTACGGAAGCGGGCAAAGCTCTTTGGAGTGGTTCCGTACCACAGCGATGTGGTACGGAATCCGGCAAAATCCTCGGAAGCGGTTCCGTACCGTACCACGCCGGAATGCCGATATCGAGATTGTTGGAATTCCGCCCTTTTATGATGGGCAATGAGCTTGTGGTACGGTACAGAACCGTTGTAGCGGGATTATCAGCGTTGCGTACCACAGTGATGTGGTACGGAATTCGGTAAAGCATTCAAAAATGGTTCCGTACCGTACCTCCGTGCCGTGGCTACGGCGGCGTAAGCCCCTATGGGGCGCTGTCTCAGTGGTTATGGTTCGAAAAGCATTGAAACAACCGTTTGCCGTAGCTGCGACACGCCAAAGGCAAACGATTGACGGCAAACGATTGCCGTTCTATACTCGCAATCAGCCGGCGGGCAATGGAGCTCTGAGCCACCTAAGGCACAACCTGCAGTGGGGGCTTCTTCGTCGGCGAAGGAACAAGGCAACATTCGTATGCTGTAAGGAGAAGAAATGAGACACGGAAGTCTTCGCGGAGTGAAAATCGCCGTAGCTGCGGTTGCCGCGGCGGCCATGATGATGCCGCTGACGGCGTGTGGGGGAGATGACCATCCGGCCACGGCTGATGACGGCAAGCCGATCGTGTACATCACCGTCCGCCGTAACGTGACCGATGTGCATGTCAAGGATATGCCGTTCACCCAGGAGCTCGAAGCCGCCTGCGATTGCCACATCGAGTGGGAGGAGATCACCGACAACGCCTGGGGTCAGCAGAAGAACGCCAAGATGGTGGCCGGTGATTTCCCGGACGTCGGTCTGTCGCTGTTCGACCTGAATGACGTGTCCCAGTACCCGGACAACTTCCTGGATTTTTCCGAGTACATGGATCAGCTGCCGAACGTCAAGAAGTTCTTCGAGGAGCGCCCGACCGCCGAGAAGATGGTCAATGACGAGGGCCACTACTACCTGCTGCCGTCCGACCGAGGCAAGGGCTACCGCGTCTCCGCCACGCACATGTTCATCAACAAGACCTGGTTGGACAAGCTGGGCCTTCAGATGCCGACCACCTGGGACGAACTGGAGACCGTGCTCAAGGCGTTCAAGGACGGCGACCCGAACGGCAACGGCAAGGCCGACGAAATCCCGATGAACATCCGTGATCTGGGCTTCGGCCTGTGGAGCCCGCTCGTGCTGCTGAACTCCACCGGCATCGTCACCAACTTCATGGGCAACTCGGCCTCCACCCAGGGCTATTACGTCGAAGACGGCCAGGTCAAGAGCTACTATGCGGCCGATGAGATGAAGGACGTCGTCACGTTCTATAACAAGCTGATGAGCGAGGGGCTGATCCCGAAGGACACCTTCACCCGCGACGATTCGCAGTACGCCTCTCAGACCCAGAACGACGGCAAGACCGCGTTGACCGGCGTCTCCATCGGTTGGTCGAGCGCCAGCGAATACGGCGACCTGGTCGACCAGTACGTCACGCTGCCGCCGCTCAAGCAGAGCGCCGACATGCCCGACGAGGACGTCAAGTGGGACTATTCGATGGATGGCACCGAGTTCGCCTACGTGCTCAGCGTCAACCCGGATGCGGTCAACATGGACGCGGTGATGAAGGTCATCAACGCCATGTATGGCGAGAAGTTGTCCGTCGAAGGCTACTTCGGCTCCATCCCGGACTACGTCTCCGATGACGGCGACGGCCAGTACACCATCGACACGGAGAAGGCGTACGTCAACGGCCGCAAGGACACCGCCGTGATCGCACTGCAGGACCGTTTCGCCGGCTACATCCCGGACAGCGTGACGATGATCAACGACACGAACGCCGATGAGGTCACCGCCAGCGATGAGGCCTGCCGCGATGCCCTGGCCAATGTGGACGCCGAGAAGGAGGTCATCCCGATCTGGATCCACCCGACCAAGGAGGATAACGAGACGTTGGCCAACAACCGCACCGCCATCGATAACTTTGCGATGAACCAGCTGTCCACGTTCGTCCAGAACGGCGGCGTGGAGGAAGGCTGGGACAACTACATCCAGCAGCTCACCGCCGAAAGCCTCGGCCTGCAGCAGAACATCGACATCTGGCAGAAGTACTACGACGAAGCCATCGGCCAGTGAGCCGAGTCCTATGATCCGCCGGACGCCGGCGTGCGGCGGATCCCCTCGTCGGGCGGTCGCTCGCCTACGGGCAGCCGCCCGACGTCTCACACATACGTCATAGAGAAAAAGGTACGTTATGGCTACGCATACGCAAACGGCCGCGATTCCGGGCGGGTCGGTATCGTCGAACCGACCGAAGCGGGGGCTCATGTCGCGGCTCGCCTATCACTTCGAGCGCTACTGGCAGCTGTGGATCCTGGTCGCCCCCGGCCTGATCTTCATGTTCCTGTTCGCCTATGTCCCGATGTGGGGCATCCAGCTCGCCTTCCGCGAGTTCGAGCCGTCCAAGGGTCTGACCGGTGGTCAGTGGGTGGGGTTCAAGTACTTCATCCAGTTCTTCCAGTCCCCGCTGTTCGGTCAGATCATGTGGAACACGGTCCGCATCAGCCTGTGGACCCTGATTATGGGCTTCATCTTCCCGATCATCCTGGCCCTGCTGATCAACCAGATCGGCTCCAAGAAGGTCAAGGGCTTCGTGCAGACCGTCACCTACATGCCGCACTTCATCTCGATGGTGGTCATCGTCTCGATGCTCAACATCTTCCTGTCGCCGGGGTCGGGCATCATCGGACGCTTCTTCGGCGACACAAGCCTGATGGGTGAGCCCAGCGCCATCACGGCGGTCTACTGGATCTCCGAGGTCTGGCAGCACTGCGGCTGGAACTGCATCATCTACCTGGCCGCCCTGTCCGGCGTGGACACCTCGCTGTATGAGGCCGCCAAGATGGACGGCGCCAGCCGTCTGCAGCTCATCCGGTACGTGGATCTGCCGGCCATCATGCCGACCTGCACGATCCTGCTGATCATGCAGATGGGTTCGGTCCTGAACGTCGGTTTTGACAAGATCTACCTGATGCAGAACACGCTGAACCAGACCGCCACCGAGGTCATCTCGACCTACACCTACAAGATCGGTATTCTGGGCAGCCAGTTCGAGTACTCCACGGCCATCGGCCTGTTCAACACCGTGATCAACTTCCTCTTCCTGATGATCGCCAACGGCATCTCGAAGAAGGTCAACGACGCGAGCATCTTCTAAGGGGTGACCATCATGAGCAACGCAACCGTCGCCGTCGCCGCCAAGGTGAGCAAGGACGACATCCCGTTCAATCCGAAGGTGCACTACAAGAAGAAGGCCAGCGATTGGATGATCGACATCATCATCTGGCTGCTGCTGGCCTTCGTGGTGATCGCCGTGCTGTACCCGCTGTGGTTCGTGATCATCTCCTCATTCTCGAGCCCGAATGCCGTGGCCTCGGGCGATGTGACGTTCCTGCCCAAGGACATCACGCTTGCCGGCTACGAGGCGGTGTTCAAGAACGACCAGATCTGGAACGGCTATCTGAACACGATCATCTACACCGTGCTGGGCACGATCGTCAACCTGGTGGTCACGATCCCGTGCGCGTTCGCCCTGTCCCGCGCCGAGTTCAAGGCCCGCCGCGTGATCATGTTCCTGTTCACGGTCACGATGTTCTTCTCCGGTGGCCTGGTCCCGACCTACCTGCTCTACCAGCAGCTGGACATCCTGAACACCCCGCTTGTGTTCATCCTGCCCGGCGCGATCAGCGCCTACAACGTGATCGTGGCTCGCACGTTCTTCGAGACTTCGATCCCGGAGGAGCTGCACGACGCGGCGCAGATCGACGGCATGAGCTACTTCGGGTACTTCTTCCGCATCGTGATCCCGCTGTCGAGCGCCATCATCGCCGTGATCGGCCTGTACTGCTTCGTCGCCCACTGGAACGACTATATGACGGGCCTCATCTACGTCACCGATACCGACAAGTGGCCTCTGCAGAACGTGCTTCAGCAGATTCTGCTGGTCAACGCCAGCAGCTCGCAGTCGGCCGCCTCGGCGTCCGACCAGCAGCAGATCGCCGACCAGCTCAAGTTCGCGATCATCATCATCTCGACCCTGCCTCTGCTGGTGCTGTACCCGTTCCTGCAGAAGTACTTCAACAAGGGCGTCATGCTCGGCGCCGTCAAGGGCTGAGCATGACACGGTCCGGCGGGAGTGCCGTATCCCGCCGGACCATACGGCGAAACCCCGTGCCGCACGTCGTTCAGTGCCATGTGTCGGCGGAGCGACCCGGGGTTTCGCGCTAACTTTTATCATAGGCGCTACGTCATCGTTGACGCTCACGCATGGAAAGGCACAGCAATGCTGGCTCGATTCTCCGTAGGTTATGAACAGGTCTGCCGTGCGATCCTCACGGCCTTCGTCATCAACGTCGCCTTTATCGTCCACACGGTGATGGGATTGGTGATCGCGGGGCTGTTCCCCTCCGTCGCCGCCGCATACGCCACGTGGCGCACCTGGATTATCAGCGAGGATCACTGGTGGACCTGCAAGGAGACCTGGACGGTGTTCCATCGTGCATGGAAGAGCGAGTTCAAGCAGGCCAACATCGCCGGCTGGCCCCAGCTGCTGCTGTGGCTGCTGTTGATCTACGACTACTCGGTGGTCAACTGGCATGACGCCGGCGTCATGGGGTACCTGAGCTCCGGCGTGCTGCTGCTGGTACTGGTGGTGTACGGCGCGTTCTCGATGCTGTTCTGGGCGATCCGCGCGAACTTCGACGAGAACATCCGCTGGTGCGTCAAGATGACCCTGCAGATGCTGCTGTGCCGCCCGCTGTGCACGCTGTGCCTGCTGGTCGGGTTCCTGATGACCGTGATGGTCTGGCTGACCTGGCCTGGGGTGCTGCTGGCGTTCGGCTTGTCTCTGCCGGTGCTGGTGGCCGTCGGGTGCGTGTACTTCTTCGGCCGTATCCCCGGCCTGAACGTGCGCGACACCGAGGCGTGGAAGGCCCGTCATCCGGCCTGATGCGGGCCGAATCCCGATACGTCCCGAAAGAAGGAGCAGAGATGTCCTTGTATTACACCCCGGAACACGCCAAGGTGGGCGACGTCATTCCGTTCTTCGACCGGCGTTCGGGCCGGTTCGAGAACTTCTATCTGAAGAACTGGAACCCGGATGCGCCCCGGGAGCAGGTGGTCCATGGCTGGCACCGGATGTCCGGCGCATGGCCGGACCGGATCACGGAGACGCCGGTGCATATTCTCGGCGGTACCGGTTCCGTGGTCGAGGTGGATGGCACGTACCACCTGTTCTACTGCACCTTCGATGATGATCCGCAGCGTCAGTGGGTACGCCACGCGACCAGCGGGGACCTGACCCACTGGCATGAGGTCGGCGAGGCGTTCGGGCCCGACGCCGCAATCTATGAGCCGAGCGACTGGCGTGACCCGTTCGTGTTCTGGAACGAGGATGAGCGTTGCTGGTGGATGTTGGTGGCGGCACGACGGCGTGCATACAGCGGACGCAACGGTTGCGTGGGGCTGTGTGTGTCCGATGATCTGCTGCATTGGCGCGTCGAACAGCCGATATACGCTCCGGATATCCATCCAGCCGCCTATGAATGCCCCGATATGTTCCGCATGGGGGACTGGTGGTATCTGGTGTTCTCGAACTACACGGACGGGTTCGCCACCTACTATCGGATGTCGCGGTCGCCGCGGGGTCCATGGGTGCGTCCCGCAATCGACACCTTCGATTCCCGCGCGTTCTATGCAGCGAAGACCGGCAGCGACGGCGACGGCAGGTACCTGTTCGGATGGGCTCCGACCCGAGGCGAGAACTCGTGGGGCTTCGATCCGTCCGCGGAGTATGGTGCGGATTATCGGACGTGGAACTGGGGCGGATCCATGGTGGTGTATCGCCTGGTGCAGCATGCCGACGGCACACTGGGCACCGCGCCCTCGGAGGATCTGACCGAACGTCTGGCCTCCGCGCGGATGCAGCCGGTCCACCTCTGTCCGGTTCAGGGGCAGTGGCGCGACGAAGGCGGTCCGATTGTCGGCAGCTCGTGGGGATTCGCGGCGGCTGTGGGATGCACGATGCCAGAGCGCGGCGTGATCTCGGCGCGTGTCCGGTATTCCGGCGATCCGGTGCGTTTCGGATTGATGATGCACGTCGATGAATCATTGACGGATGGTTATTACCTACAATTCGATCCACGGCATCAGCGGATCGAATGGCGTTCCGGGCTGCGCATGCACGAACGCGGCGGGCAGCTGTTCCCTTATGCGGTGGAGATGGAACGTCCGTGCGTGTTGGAGGAGGGGCGTGAGTATCTGGTCGAGGTGTTCGTGGACGGCAGCCAGGCCCATCTGTATCTTGATCGTGATTATGCCTTCGGTATGAGATTGTACGACCGGCGACCGGGATCGGTGGGCTGGTACGTGGAATCCGGTGCGCTGGAAATCATGCAGATGCACGCCGCAACACTGTGAACGGGCGGGCGCGTGCTGATGTGAGTCATAATACAAGGAGGTGATTGTTGTGACCGGCACGTTGACTGTGCCGCGGATACGGGAGCGACAGGTTATACGCATGGTGACGATGAAGGACGTGGCACAGGAGGCGGGAGTGTCCATCGCCACGGTCTCCCGGGTGCTCAACGGCAAGGACCGCGGGCGCATCAAGCCGGAGATCGCACGGGAGATCAAACGCATCGCCGAGGACCTCGGGTACCGGCCCAATCTGGTGGCCCGCAATCTGAAAACCCGCAGCAGCCGCATCCTCGGATTCATCAGCGACGAGATCGCCACCACGCCATTCGCCGGACGCATCATGCTCGGCGCACAGGATGCGGCGCGTGAACTGGGGTATATCCTGTTGACGGTCAACACCGGCAACGACCCGGAGCTGGAACGCCGGCAGATCGGCATCGTGCGGCAGTACGGCGCCGACGGCTTCCTGTACGCCATGATGTACCACCGCAAGGTCAAGGTCCCCGAGCAGCTCGACGGTTTGCCGGTGGTCATCGTAGACGCCGAGGACGAACGTGGCGAACATCCTTCGATCTGCCCGGACGAGTACGGCATCGGCTACACGGCCACCCGGCGTCTGCTGGATGCCGGATGCCGGCGCATCGCCTATTTCGGCGCGGATGTGCCGATTGTGGCGCAGGGCGAGCGTCTGACCGGATACCGGGCCGCGTTGGAGGAATCCGCTGTGGGATTCGACGATCGGCTGGTGCTGGCCATCGATGAGCACGATGAATACGGTGATGTTCCCCGACTGTTCGATGAGTGCCGTCCGGATGGCGTGTTCTGCTTCAACGATGTGCGCGCCCATCTGGCCTACCGTGAGGCCAATCGGCTCGGGCTGACGGTGGGGCGGGACCTGTCGGTGGTCGGCGTGGACAACCAGCCGTTCATCGCGGGCATCCTGAGCCCGGCACTGACCTCGGTGGAGCTGCCGCACTACGAGATGGGATACTGGAGCGTGCGCAAGCTGGTCTCGCTGATCGAGCGCACCGGGAACAGCGCCATGCCGGAGCCGTCCGCCGCGGAGGGTGCCTCCTCACTGCTCGCCGATCTGAACCTCATGCTGCCCGCAGGCATCCATGCGCCGCTGCCGTCATTGACGCAGGACCGGGCACAGGTCTCGTGCGTGCTGGTGGAGAAGGATTCTGTGGCACCTGTGCCGCAGAACTGATCCCGAGTCCGTCCGGATACGGTCGCTCCGGATGCAGCCAGACGGATAACACAGACGTATTTCCTCGTGTCGCCTTGTTGCGGGGATATACTGGTATCAACAAGGCAAACGATTGCCACCAGACGGGGCATGGTACACCGACGGCCGATGCCGTCGCCGACCAATGAAAGGACCCAATCATGAACGCAATGTTGCAGTCGGCCGATTCCTGCACCTTCCCGGCCGACGGCTATACCCAGCTCGACCTGTTCGTCCAGCGCGCGGAACAGGACCACGCCCCCACCATCCGCCTGCATGCGGATGGCGAATGCGTCGCCGAACGCGTCATGGACGCCGACCTGTACCGACAGCGCTTCCAGATCGACCTCGACCCGCAGGAACGGTACACGCTGGAGGTCGTCGACGCCACCGTACCCTACCTCTATCTGACCGGGGGAGAGGACCTGCTCGACCGCGGCATCCGCGTGCTTGACGCCGCCACCGGCGACCCCATGGCCGGCGACGGCGCCCCGGAGACCACCGACCCGACCCGCGCCGCCGTGCACTTCGAGCCGCCGGAGCACTGGATGAACGACCCGAACGGCCTGTGCCGCTTCCAGGGCCGGTATCACCTGTACTACCAGTTCAACCCCTACGGCTGGGGCTGGGATAACATGCATTGGGGGCACGCCGCCAGCCGCGACCTCGTGCACTGGACCTACCTGCCGGTCATCCTCGAGCCGCAGCGCGAGCTGCACACCCGCAGGGGCATCTCCGGCGGCGCGTTCTCCGGCTCCGCCATCACCATCGACGCCGAAGGCCGCCCCTGCCCGGGCGATGACGCGGCCGCGATCCGCTTCTACCTGACCCGGCATTTCGAAGTGCCGGGCCAGCCGGACACGGTCGAGGAATGCCAGACCACCTGCGTCAGCACCGACAGTCTGACCGCGGGGCCCGAAACCGTCGTCGTGCGGCGCGAGGGCGCGGACTTCGGCCGTGACTTCCGCGACTCCAAGATCGAGACCGGTTTCGGCGGCGCGCTGATGATCCTGGCCACCAACCTGCCCTCCGACCAGGTGCCGGCATCGGGCGAGACCGGCGTCAGCGATGCCAACGAAGGCGGATGGTTCACGCTCTCCCCGCACGGCAAACCCGATGTCGACCAACCCGATCCGAACCGGATCCCGGCGATCGTGACCTTCCGCAACGACACCCCCGACCTGGCCGACGACGCCTGGACCTATGTCGGCCCGATGGTGGCCGATCGCGGCTATGCCGAAGGCCGCACCTACGAGTGCCCGGATGCCTTCCCGCTGGACGGCGCGGACGTGGCCATCGGCGCGATCATGCACATCCGCACCAAGGACGGCTGCTTCCAGCCGATCCGCTGGTACACGGGGCGGCTGGACGAGCAGGGGCGGCTGGACGTCGGCCATTCCGGTTGGTGCGACTTCGGCGACTGCTTCTACGCGGTGCAGTCCTTCCGCGACGACGACGGCCGCCGCATCGCCATTGGCTGGCTCGCCGACCACAGCGGGGTGCGTCGCGAGGCCCCCGGCCGGGCCAACGGCGCGATGTCGCTGCCGCGCGAACTGCATGTGCGCGACGGCAAGCTCTTCAGCCGTCCGGTCGACGAGGTCTACGATCTGCTGATCGGAGACGAACTGCCGGTGGATGCGGCGGGCGATGGCTGGCAGGTGCCGGGCAACGCCTATTACGCGGACCTCCGTCCGACCGGCGACTGCACGGCGGTGCTCGTCGATACCGGCGAGGTGCGGTGGACCCTGGAATGCCGTGATGGCGAGATCCGCTGCTTCAGCCAGGGCGCACCCAGCGACGATCTGGCCTGCGTGACGCATGTGGATGAGGTCAAGCGCATCGAGGTGTTCTACGACCACGGCATCATCGAGGTGTTCGTGAACGACGGCGAGGCCGCCGGTGCGATGCTGGCCTATGACGAGCGCGAGAACGGCGGCTTCTCGGTGTCCGGGGACACCTCCTGCGAGGTGTGCTCGCTGCGCCGCTGACCGAGCGGTTATAGCCGGCGCAGCCGGCTGATCCCTCTGACCCTTCTGCGGCGGATTCACGGTGGCACTGCATCATATGGTCCGGTTGGGCTGTTCCGACCGACCCCTTTGATGCAGTGCCTTCGTGTTCCTGCGACTTATGGACTAATACGGCTTGTTGATTTGGTCTTTTTGGTGCACTGCCTTCGTATTGCTGCGACTCTTGTACCATTTTGGCTCGCACAGCTGGTCCTTGTGATGTGGAACCCCATGTTGCTGCATCATTTGCGCGACGACCGCAACCTATGTGTGCTGTAATGGTGGTATCGGATCTCAGCGGAGAGATGGAGTGCATATGAGATACTGCATGTATTGCGGAGTGCAATTGACCGAAGGCGCGAAGTTCTGCATGTCCTGCGGCAAGTCGGTGCAGGATACGCCCCCTGCGGTTGCTGAACCGCCTGTAGAGGCCACAGCGCCGATCCCGGTAACGCCCGAGTCGGCAGCATCGACTCCGGCGGAACCCACCCCCGCCGCAACACCGTCATGGCGGCAGCAACCTCCCGCGCAGCAGCAGCCTGCGTCATGGCAGCAATCGCCGACATGGCAGACGCAACCGATTCCCCAAGCCGAACAGTACAACGGTCAGCCATATCAGTCTGCGCCGGTGGGTGGCGCCTATGTTCCCGTCGGTACGGTGGCCGCGCCGCCGAAGAAGCGGTCCAAGGGTGTTGTGGTGGGTATCGTCATCGCCATTGTTGCCGTGATCGCCGCCGTGGTGTTCGGGCTCTGGTGGTTCCTGTGGCGTGGTGACGACCTGAATCCGGTCGGACGGTACACCATGTCGAACGGCTACCAGACCTTCGAACTGGTTATCGAGGATGATGGCGCGTTCAAGGTCTCCGATACCGGCGGCAGCGGCGACTATCTGGCGGGCGTCATCGGTGAAGGCACCGTCGACGGCGACAACGTGCGCTACCCGTTGAGCGACATCAAGGCCTCGACCGGCGACGGCGAGATGACCCTGTCCGAGCTGGTCGGGCAGGCTGATTCCAGCGGTATCGGCTCGGCCATGGTCGATGCCATCGAGGTGGAGGTCACCGCTCCGAAGAACGCGGCGCACGGCAACATCGTCGGCACCTGGGGACTGTCTGGATCGCTGCTGACGTTCTCGGCGGAGATCCACATCACCGCGAACGCCGACGGCACGGTGGAGGCCGGTATGACGGCGTTCGGCGAGGCTCCGTCCAATGCCACGGGCACCTGGACCGACAACGGCAACGGCCAGTACACCGTGACGTTCGACAACGGTTCGCCGTTAACCGTCACGCTGCCGCAGTGAGCGGCTGACGGACTGCGATACCGGTCGCGGCGGTCCGTCGGAACACACGTCGTTGCAAGATGCGAACGTATCGTGATACATGCGGACCGTGATACATGTGGGGGCGGTCGGGAATCACCAAGGTTCCCGACCGCCCCGCGTTTATGTTGTGGTCCGTGTGATCGATCACTCGAACGGATAAGTCAGCCCCCACTGGTCGCGGACCTGATCCATCAGCTCCATGATGCGCACCGTGTCGGCATGCGGCATGGCCGCGCACTCGGTCAGGCCGTCCAGGATGGCGTTCGCCGCGTCGGCCACCTGATACTCGTAGCCGGTCAGTTGCGCCGGCACGTCATGATGCGCTACCAGGGCGTGATCGTTGTTATAGACGTCGATGCCCTCCACGTTGTTGATGTTCTGGCAGACGATATAGCCGTCCGTGCCCCAGACGTAGCCGCCGCGGTCCGAGGAAACGAGCATCGAGGCCTGCGCGGTGGCCATCGTGCCGTCCGCGTAGTGCAGGGTGATGGCGTCGTGCGCGTCCACGCCGGTCTCGTACGGGGTCATCGAGGTCACGATGCGATCGATCGGACGCGGGCCCAGCACCATGTCAATGAAGTTCAGCGGGTATACGCCGACGTCGAGCAGCGCGCCGCCGGCCAGCATCGGATCGGTCATACGCGCCTTGCCGGACACCGGGTAGCACAGGTTCGCGTCCACCATCTTCACCTCGCCGATCACGCCCGAGGCCACGATGTCGTCGATCATGCGGCGCGACGGCATGTAGCGCGTCCAGATGGCCTCGGTGCACAGCAGCCCCGACGTCTCGGCCACGGCCAGCAGTTCGCGCGCCTGCGCCGCGTTGGCGGTGAACGACTTCTCCACCAGGATGTTCTTGCCGGCCTGCAGACACATGATGCCCTGCTCGGCATGCAGGCTGTGCGGGGTGGCGATGTACACCAGATCCACCTGCGGGTCGGCCAGCAGCTCCTCATACGAACCGTAGGAGACCGGGAAGCCGTATTGTGCGGCGAAGGCGGCGGCGCGCTCGCCGTCGCGTGCGGCCACCGCGTACGGGGCCACCAGGTCGGCGTAGTGCGGGTCGGCCGCCATCTTGACCAGCGTGGTCGCCATCGCATGTGCGATGCGTCCGGCGCCGAGGATCGCCACGTTCACCTTGAGATGTTCGGACTGCGCCTGCGCGCGGTTGCCGTTGAGTCTGCTCATCGTTCCTCCTTGAAGTCTGATGGGGTTGGTTATGCCGTCATATTGATGCAACGCTACCCATTGTAGGCGGAGCGGCGGTATGACGGGGGGCCGATGGGCTCGGGCCGGATGCGATAATGGGGAATCGTGAAGGCGAAACCGGAGAAATACGAGCGCGGCACCCGCAGCTACACCATGTCGCATATCCGCGGCAAGGACACCTCGATCGAGGTGATGGTGCGCCGGTACCTGTTCTCTCGCGGGCTGCGGTTCCGCAAGAACGACAAGCGCTATCCGGGCCATCCGGACATCGTGCTGCCGAAGTGGCATACCGTGGTGTTCGTCAACGGCTGCTTCTGGCATATGCACGAAGGTTGCACCAAGCATTCGATGCCGAAAAGCAATGTGGAATTCTGGTCGGCCAAGCTGCTGCGTAACCGCGAACGCGACCGTGCGCAGCATGCCGCATTGGAGGCGATGGGTTGGCGCGTCATCGTGGTCTGGGAGTGCGAGCTGGCCAAGCCGGTGCGGCAGGAACGGCTTCAACGGCTCTACACCCAGATCGTCGGCGGGGACGCGGCGCCGGCGGTGCCGACGGACACGGCGAGTTGATGCAGCGCGCCGTGCCCCCCGGTTTCGCGGCGTCTGAGTCCGGAATATGATTCCCGCCTTACACCGACAACGTTTGCAACGTGTAACGTCATGTCCCATGGTCAATCCTGAATTTCCCGCCACGCGCCTGGGCGTGCTGGACATCGGCTCGAACACCGTTCATATGATCATCGTCGACGCGGCGCCGGGCGCCCGCCCCGACCCCGAAGCCAGCGTCAAGACCACCGTGCGGCTGATGCAGTACCTCGAAGAGGACGGCTCCATCAGCAAGGACGGGGTGCAGGCCCTGCTCGCTGCGGTGGAGGCCGGCATGAAACTCGCCGAGGAGAGCAAGGCCAGCCAGATTCTGGCCATGGCCACCTCCGCCTTGCGCGAGGCGCCGAACGGCACCCGTATCCTGGGGCAGATCGAGGAGCGCATCGGCCAGGGCGTGACCGTGCTGTCCGGCGTCGACGAGGCGCGTCTGACGTTCCTGGCCGCACGCCGCTGGTACGGTTGGGATTCCGGCCGACTGCTGCTGATGGACATCGGCGGCGGTTCCCTGGAGGTGGCGATGGGCTCCGACGAGGATCCGAACGTGGCGATCAGCGTGCCCGCCGGCGCGGGCCGCGTGACCAAGGAGTTCCTGCCGGCGGACGGCACCGCCACCCCGGAGCAGCTGGAGGCCGCGCATAAGAACGTGCGCAGGATCATCCAGCCGATCGTGGACGAATTCCCGAAATCCAAGGTGCCGAACCATGCGGTCGGCACCTCGAAGACCTTCCGCTCACTGGCGCGTCTGGCCGGGGTCATGCTGCGCCAGTCCGGCCGTGTGGACAGCTGGATCATGACCCGCGACCAGTTGGAGGATTGGCTGCCGCGTCTGGCCGCCATCAGCCCTGACCAGCGTGTGGCGCTGCCCGGCATCACGCCCGAGCGCACGTTGCAGATCGTCGGTGGCGGCATTGTGGCCGATGAGATTATGAAGGCGCTGGACGTCGATGAGATCGAGATCTGCCCGTGGGCGCTGCGTGAAGGCGCGATCCTGCGCTGGTTGGACCAGTTCGGCCGCACCCGCCGCGGTTTCTGATTCCTTGATGCCTTTCTGATGCATCTCGGACGGCGAAAGTGCCGTTAATGTTCGCCTGGTGAATTGTCGTCCGGGGTATGTTGTCTCGCCCGCGGTTGTTTATTGATACACTTTTGCTGTTCTTGCCAAAAGTGTATCAATAAACAACTTTTACGGATACACTTTTGGTGTTTTGGGCAATTGTGTATCAATACACGGCGTCGAAAGGGTACGTGCGGCAGTATCGATGTGCGATTGGCCGTGGCCGGTTGCTTTGAATGCATGACTACGCGGTCTGCGGCCTATTCTGAGGTCATTTGTGCCCGAGACGCGATTCGAACGCGCGACACCCGCTTTAGGAGAGCGGTGCTCTATCCACTGAGCTACCCGGGCAGCACCAACCCAGTATACAAGCATCCCGGTATTCCGCGTGCCGATTTGTGGTGTTGCGGCGATAGCGGAGCCGGGATGCTGTACTGCATTGGGCGATGTATCGGCTTATGCGTTGCGGTATGCGGCGGCATTCAGCTGCTTCGCGCGCGACTGCTGTGGATGTCGCGATAGACGATTCAGGCTGATATGACGGGAATTGGCACGTCATACTCCGACACGGGTACCGATGTCACGCGTTGTTCGGCAAAGGCGACGCCGACAACCGTCGCATCCGGCGAGGCGAGCGGCAACGCGCGGTCGTAGTTGCCGCCGCCGTAGCCCAGTCGATTGCCGTCGTCGAAGGCCACCAGCGGGACCACGAACGCGTCGATGTCGGGGACCGGCACGGCGGGGAACGTCGCCATCCACGGTTCATCCGTGCTGTGCGAACGGATGGGTTTCGCGGCGAACAGGGAGACCGCCTCGTCGAGCCGGTGGGCGGGAACCTCCAGGAACCGCATCGTGGCGACCGTGCGCTGCGACGGGTGCGTCTGCGACGTGCGTACCATGCAGGGCAACGCCAACCGCCATCCGCGCACGACTATTCCCGCGATGATCGGCCGCGTATCGACCTCGCTGCCGAACGACCAGAACGCGGCGACGATGGGCGTCTTGGATGAGGGCATCGGGCATGGTGCCGTGGCCAACGTGTCCTGTCCGCCGTCTCCGTCGGGGTGGGCGAGTCGTTCATCGAGATAATCCAACGCCACCGTGGCGATACGGTCGCTTTTCGCGGCACGCAATTCCTGGGGCATCGCATCCCTGCGGGCCAGTGCTATCCGCCTGATTGCGGTCTTCTGCGTCTGTATGGCGTCGTGTGCGGCATCGACCATGGCGCTCACCCGGTGACGAGTGTGTAGATGGCGTATCCGAGGAATCCGACGGAGAAAATCAACAGAAACGTGCCCATGACGCGCATCACCGCCAGATAGAGGTCGGTCGGCTCCCCGCCTTTGACTTCAAGGAAATGCTCGATTTTCCACAACCATTCGGGTTTGCCAATCATGAGCAGGGAGAGTGCGATCAAGAACACCAATAGGAGTAGCGTCTTAATCCATTCGGATCCGGTCATATTCCCTCCTCTTCCCTCTTCGCTGAGCGTACGACCTCAGTATATATATACGCTGAATTCGTGGCGTTGGCGCGATGTTTTCCGTAATGGTTGAGCGCGGAGCCGTGCCGGTCGGCGTTCGTACGGAGCCGTGCCGGCACGGCACATGTCGGGCGGATGGAGCGCCGCGCTTAGCGGCGGCCCGACAGCCCGATGCCGCACATCTCGTCGTCCTGCCCGGCGGGTCGGGCCAGGTGCAGCTGCGGCACGCCCGATGCGGCCGGCGTCGGCGCGACGGGCGCCGCATCGCCTTCGGCGGAGGGTTCGGCGGCAGAGGCTTCGGCGGTGTCCGCGTCGTCCTGGTCGGGATCTGCGGGGGAGTGGCCATCGGCGTTCCCGCCGGTCGCCCCGGCGAGCCCGCGGTAGGCGTCGAGGTTGAGCTGACGTTCGCTCGCCGCGACGATTACCGCGGTGTTGGCGGCACCGGCCACGTTCAGCGCGGTACGGCCCATGTCGACGATCTGCGAGATCGGCTGGGCGATGGCGATGAAGGGGATGGGCAGTCCGGCGGCCGCGAACAGCGAGGTAGCGGTGATGGTCGCCGTGCCCGGCACGCCGACGGTGCCGATCGACACCAGCAGCGTCAGGACGACGATCATGAGGTACTGCCACGGCGTGTAGTCGAGTCCCTGCGCGTTGATGGCGAATACCGCAAGCAGCGTCGGCCACATGCCCGCGCAGCCCGGCATTCCCAGGTTGGCGCCGAGTCCGGCCACGAACGCGGCGGTGTCCTCGGGCACGCCGGCGGAGCGCAGCTGACGCACCGTGACTGGGATCGTGCCGATGCTGCTCTCCGAGGTGAAGGCCACCATGCCGGCCGGCCAGAACATCCGGAAGAAGCGCAGCGGGTTGAGACGGGTTGTGGCGGTCAGGATCAGCGGCTGGACGACGAACATCTGGATCGCCATGGACAGGTAGGCCACACCGAGCACGGCGAGCAGTGGCAGCAGCGTCAGGATGTCGTTATCGCCGACCGCGGAGGCGATTAGGGAGAGCACGGCGTACGGGGTGAACCCGACGATGATCTGCGTGGCCTTGGAGAGTACGGCGTCGCCGGCGTCGATGACGGCCTTGAACGGCTTGACCGTCTCGCGTCCGGAGTCGGTGGAGGCCACGGCCGTGTAGGCGATGGCGGCGAGCAGCGAGAACAGCACCACCGGCACGACCTGGTTGGCCGACCAGTTCGCCATCAGGTTCGAGGGGAATAGGTTGATGATCGTGTCGATGACGCCGGGCACCTCGCGTTGCTGGTAGTCGGTGGGCATCGTGAACTGGAAGCCGACACCGATGCGGAAGGCGCTGGCCAAGCCAAGGGTGAGCAGCGATGCGGTGAGTGTGTTGAGCAGCAGGAACACGACGGTCTTGACCGCCATGCCGCGTAGCCGCAGTGAGTCGCCGAGATTGGTGATGCTGGAGAACACGCTGAACAGCAGCAGCGGCACGACGAGTGCGGCGATGACCTGCGACCAGATCACGCCGAAGACCCCGACGTACTGCGTGTGGCCCTGGGCGACCAGCCCGAGCGCGATGCCGAGCACGGTGGCAATGATGACGCGCAGGCCGAATCCGGCCGTGCGGGTGCGTTTGAGGTACCACAGTGCGGCGAAGGCGATGACGGCGGCCGCGAGGGCGGCCCAGTCGATGAATTGCGATGGCATGAATCTTCCTTACATGAGGTCGATGGATGGATTGGGACGATGAATCGATGGCATTGGCTGTGCGCGGGAACGAATCCACGCCGGTCAACCGGTGCGTTCGGTGGGGCGCATCATGCGTCTCCTGGCACAACGAGCGGGGAAGATCCATATGGGCGATTCGCTGTGACGGCGCCGCGGACGACGCGGCGGCCTGAAAACTCTGCTGGTATGAATCGACTGAACGCGGGCCGTGCACGTCCGTGACACACCACGGTCGGGCACCCGGCGCGGGTGCGGCGTTCAGCGACAACAACAGAGCATGAAATTCATGGGTGCCACGGTAGCACATGGTCCGGCATCCGGGCATTTCTCTCACGGAGGAATTATCGGGACGCGCGGCGGAACGGTGATGCAGCTCACAGTATTCCTGCGGTGAACATCAGGACGGTAGTGGGCCGCCTTGCGTCCGTGCCGGGAACGTTGCGGTCGGATGCCGTCGCCGCGGTGGGCGCCGGACACGTGAGGGAACCGGAATGATTCGCGGGGATGATGGTGTTGGGGGAGCGGCGCCGGTTAGAGTCGATGGTCGATACCGTTCACGGGGAGGAATTATGTCCAATACCGCATCCGCACGTCGCCCGAAGCCGAAGCGCCGCAGCCGCCATACCGTGCTGCGCATCCTGTCGGGATTGTGCGCGCTGGTTGCGGTGGTCGTCGTGGTGGCGCGGGCGCTGCCCGAACAGTTGCAGGCGTTGCCGTATGTGCCGGTGATGGTGTCGGCGACGCCGTGGTTCGTCATCGCGGCGGTGCTGGCGCTGCTGTTCGCGCTGATTTCGCGCCGTTGGATTGTGGCGTTGGTGGCTGTGGCCTGCATCGGTCTGGAGGTCTGGTGGCAGTATCCGTTCTTCGTGCCGCAGGTCCAATTGCCGGCGGAGGCTACCGCCGCGGTGGCCTCCGGACAGGCGAATACGGCCGACCGGTATGCCCGTGTGATGACGGCGAATGTGTACAAGGGGCAGGCCGATCCGCAGGCGATTGTGGATGCGGTACGCGACCAACGCGTTGAGGTGCTGGCGTTGCAGGAGACGACCGATGAGTTCGTGGCCGCGCTGAATGACGCCAGCATCGGCACATACCTGCCGTATGCGCAGGTCTCCTCGTCTGATGGGGTGTATGGCAACGGCCTGTGGTCGGTGGCCCCGCTCGCCGACCCCGCCGATGACGACGTGCATTCGAGCGCCTCGTTCATGCCCGGCGGCACCGTGACCCTGGGGGATGTACCCGTCCGCTTTGTGTCCGTGCATACGACGGCGCCGGTGCCCGGGTATTGGGAACAGTGGAAGCGTTCGCTTGACGAGTTGGCGATGATGCGGGCCGACACCGGCACGAAGTATATCTTCATGGGCGATTTCAACGCGACGACCGATCACACCCCGTTCCGCAACTTCCTGGGTGATCGATTCCGGGACGCGGTCCAGCAGTCCGGCCATGGGTTCGCGTTCACCTGGCCGACCGACCGCGCATGGCTGCCGCGCTTCGCGGGTATCGACCATATTGTGGTCGATCAGGGCATGTCTACCGGCCAGTGCGAGGTGGTGGAGATCCCCGGCTCCGACCACGCCGCCCTGCTGGCCACCGTGGCCGTCTCCTGATTGACGCCGTTGGTTTGCGTCGGCGCATGTCATCGGCGCGGCGATGAAAGTTGTGGCCCGTTTCCGGCGATGGAAACGGGCCACAACGGTGACGGACGGGCGATAAGGTCGCGAGGGGACTCAGTCGAGATTCGACTGG
>NZ_DGVO01000019.1:0-12441 GCF_002394995.1 Bifidobacterium sp. UBA4282 | reverse complement strand
GCTGATCGAGCTTCATCGGCTCGCGGAAGTCGTACTTCGTGCCGTCCACCGGCTCGGTGCCGGTCGGCAGCAGACGGTCGTCGACGGTCACATGCGTGTCGGCGGGCACCATCAGCGAGCACTGCGCGTTCTGGCCGTCGATCTCGTCGCCATACCCGTCGAAGCCGTTGGCCAGCCACGGGTGGATCGCCAGCGCCCACGGGGCGTTCGTCTCGCCGTTGTTGCGGGCGGCGACGGTCAGGCTCAGGCCGTTGTCGGTCAGCGTATAGGTGACGGCCACCACCACGTCGAACGGATAGCCGGCCATGTTCGGCACGCGCCAGGAGAGCGTGACGGTGGACTCGTCGAGGTTCTCCAGCGTCCAGTAGGCGCGGTAGCCGTAGCCGTGGATGGCGTTGCGGCGTTCGTGCTCGTCGATCGGCAGCTCGTAGGTCTTGCCCTCGAACGTGTAGACGCCGTCCTCGATGCGATTCGGGTAGGGGATGAGCAGCTGGCCGCTGGAGGCGGGGGCCACCTCGTTGGCGCCGAACGTGGCGATGACGTTCTTGCCCTGGTAGGTGAGCTTGCGCAGCGCGGCGCCCAACTCGGTGATGACGGCGACGTAATCACCGTGCGTGATGGTGTACTGATGGCCGGTGCGCGGCGTGGCAGCGATGGTCATGGATATCACTCCCATAGTGAAATGATGCGATTGTTATCGCTCACTATCGTACTGCCGATTCCCGGTTCCCGCATCGGCGCGGCCCGGTGTGTCCCGTGCGGGGCGCCGCGTCAATCGGCTCGTGCGCCGCCGCCGCATCGCCTGGCGTGTCCCCCGCGCGGGGGCGGTGCGCGGCACCCCGGAACAGGTAAGATGGCGTCAGAATGGAGGAACCATGACGAACGAACATTCCGGCCGCATCGTGCTGGCCGATCCGCGGGGATTCTGCGCCGGGGTGGACCGCGCGATCCTGACCGTGCAGACCATCCTGAGATCCGCGGCCGACGCCGAACGCGCGCGTGCCGCGGGACTGCCGCCGGTGTATGTGCGTCGCCAGATCGTGCACAACAGGCATGTGGTGGAGGATCTGTCCGCGCAGGGGGCGGTGTTCGTGCAGGAGCTCGACGAGATCCCCGACGAGGCCGTGGCCGCCGGCATTCCGGTGGTGTTCTCCGCGCACGGCGTCTCCCCGGAGATCAAGGCCGAGGCGGCGCGCCGCGGCATGCATGTGGTGGATGCCACCTGCCCGCTGGTCAGCAAGGTCCACCGTGAGGTGCTGCGATTCGTGCGGGAGGGGTACGAGATCATCTACATCGGGCACCGCGGCCATGACGAGGCCGTCGGCGTGGTGGGGGAGTCGCCCGAGCATGTACACCTGATCGAGCACGAGACGGACGTGGAATCGCTGGACTTCGATGATTCGACCAGGCTGGTGCTGCTCACGCAGACCACGTTGAGCGTGGATGAGACGGCCGGCACCATCGAGGCGCTGAAGCGTCGGTTTCCGTGGATCGAGATGCCGCCGAGCTCGGATATCTGCTATGCCACGTCCAACCGGCAGGCCGCGGTCAAGCTCGTCGCCGAGCAATCCGATTGCGTGGTGATTGTCGGCTCGGCGAATTCCTCGAATTCGGTGCGGCTGATGGAGGTGGCGCAGGAGGGCCTGGCCGATCGCGGCCGGGCCTATCGCGTCGATGATGCGGGGGAGTTGGATCCCGCATGGTTCGCCGGCGTGAGCGCGGTCGGCGTCTCCTCGGGCGCCTCGGTGCCGGACGAGCTGGTCGCCGGTGTGGTCAAGGCGCTGCGCGGGTTCGGATTCACCGAGGTCTCCACCGTCGAAACGATCAAGGAGCATATGCACTTCGTCCTGCCCGCCGAACTGCGCCGCTGACCGCCGGGTAAAGAAGTTACCAGGTGGCGATGGGGGCGGTGGCGGCGTTCAGAACCCTCACCAGATCCTGCGGGGCGATGCCGACGCTGAACCCGCGCTTGCCCCCGGACACCAGGATACGGTCATAGGCCAGCGCGCTCTCGTCGAGCACGGTCGCATGGCGCGTCCGCTGCCCGAACGGCGATATGCCGCCCACCACATAGCCGCTCTCGCGCATTGCCACCTTCGGATCGGCCATCGCGGCCTTCTTCGCGCCCACGGCGGCGGCCAGCGCCTTCAGGTCCATATGTCCGCTGACCGGCACCACGCCGACCACGCGCGCCGTGCCGGTGTCGGCCATCAACGTCTTGAACACCTGATGCTCGTCGAAGCCCAGCTTGCGGGCCGCTTCAATGCCATAGCCGTCATCCATGTGATCGTTGGAGTGCTCGTACTCGTAAGTCTCGAACGGAACACCCGCGCGTTCCAGCTCCACAATCGCCGGCGTGGACCCCTTGCCTGATGCTTTCCTACCCATGCCACCTATCCTATGTCGTGCCTCGGCACACGTCGGCATACGAAAAGGGCCGCCTCGGAAACCGGGACGGCCCGAACGGTTCGTCAGGAACCTAGCGGACTAGGCCGCTGAGGCTCACTTGGCGAGCTCGGCGAAGTACAGCAACGTACGAACCATGTTCGAGGTGAAGCCGTACTCGTTGTCGTAGAAGGCCACGGTGCGCACGAGCTGGACGCCGTCCACCTCGTTCACATCGGTCTGGGTCGGGTCGAACACGCCGCCGTGGGTGTCGCCGACGATGTCGCCGGAGACGATGCCGTCAGCGTTGTAGCCGTAGTACTCGCAGCCCTCGAAGGCATCCTTGAACGCGGCGTTGATCTCGTCCACGTTGGTTTCCTTCTCGAGCACGGTGAACAGCTCGGTCACGGAGCCGTCCGGAACCTGGACGCGCTGGGCGTGGCCCTGCAGCTTGCCGTCGACCTCCGGCACGACCTTGCCGATGGCCTTGGCGGCACCGGTGGAGTGCGCGATGGTGTTGACGGCGGCGGCGCGCAGGTCGCGGCCGTTCTTCTTGCCGCGCGGGCCGTCGAGGATCATCTGGGTGCCGGTGTAGGCGTGGATGGTGGTCATGAAGCCGACCTTGATGCCCCACTTGTCGTTGAGCAGCTTGACCATAGCGGCCATCGAGTTGGTGGTGCAGGAGCCGGCGGAGACGATGTTGTCTTCTGCCTTCAGGATCTCGTGGTTCACGCCGTAGACGACCGTCGGGGTGGTGGCGTCCTTGGCCGGAGCGGAGATCAGGACCTTCTTGGCACCGGCGTTCAGGTGGGCCTGCGACTTCTCAGCGGAGGTGTAGAAGCCGGTGCACTCGAGCACGAACTCGACACCGTCGTTCTTGACCCACGGGATGTTGTTCGCATCCGGCTCGGCGTACACCGGGTACTCCTTGCCGTCGACGACGATGGCGGAGTCGGTGGCGGAGACCTCGACCGGGGTGCCGTCCACGTGCTTGAAGGTGCCGTGCGTGCTGTCGTACTTCAGCAGGTACGCCAGAGCGGACGGGGAGGTCAGATCGTTGATCGCGGCGACCTCGATATCACCAGCCTCGCCGCCCTTCTGCTGCAGCTCGAAGATGCGACGGAACGCGAGACGACCAATACGACCGAAGCCGTTGATACCAATCTTGACTGTCATGTAGTTCTCCCTTGGGGATAGGCCGTGGCACGTTGTCGGAACCCCGCATGGCGCACGCGCGGCCGTTGAATACCAACACCTTGTACTTTAGTGCGTCGTCTGTACTTGGGCAACGGGACAAGCGGGGCTGTGAGATGAATTCTCAGGAATTTCCGTGAGCGCTCACACCCGTGGCGAGCACCGGGGACACAGCGGTATCGAGCGAACCGAGGTCTCCCGCGAATCCGTGGAAGCGGACGACCTCGGGCATCGGCGCCTCGGCGGGGAACGTGACGATCAGCGTGCCGTGATGGACGTTGATCGCCGAAGGCACGCCCTGCAGGAACTCGTTGCTGACGCCGTTGACACGGGTGTTGGTCATCGTGGCGTGCCTGAGCTGGTATTTCAATCCCGGTTCGTTGACGTCGCGCGCCTCATCGCTCAGCGAGAACACGGAGACCATGCGTCCGGGGGCCACGTCGTTGGCGGGGAAGCGCAGCTCGCCGTCGGTGATCGCCGTGACCACCGTGCCGTCGCCGTGCAGGAACCCGATGCCGCCGTGCCGGGAGACGAGCGCCATCAGCTGGATGTTGGCGATGGTGTGGTCGATGCGTCCACCCAGACCGCCGTGGACGTGGAAGGTGCGGCAGCCGTGCGACCAGCCGATCTTGAGCGCCGAGAGCATGTCCGGATCGTCCTTCTCCGCGGGCAGCGCGATGGTGCGCTCCCCGTCCGCCGGACGGCGTCCCGTGAGCGAATCGAAATCCCCGATGACGACGTCGGCGGTGAGGCCGAGCCCGCGCACATGGTCCAGACCGCCGTCCGCGGCCACGATGAATGCTCCGTCGGGGACAATGGGCGCGTCATAGTAGTCGCCCGCGCCGAAGATCACACAGGTGTCGTCATGCATGAGCCCCACTGTACCGCGGCTCGGCGTCAAGCGGCGGGTGTCGCCTCGCTCACAGGAACGGCACAACTGTTTGCTAAGCTGACTGGCAGTATCGGTGCCGGGCGAGGACCCGGCAGCACCATAAAAGAGGATATAGAGGAAACAGAGGAAGAAGGAGCGCCGTATCCATGTGCGGTATCGCCGGTTTCGTCAATGACATGCCGATTGATGTGAAATGTCCCGTCCTGAAGCGGATGACGGATATTATCGCGCATCGCGGTCCCGACAGCGAGGGCAGCTATGTCGACGAGCATGCGGCCCTGGGGCACCGCCGTCTGAGCATCATCGACCTGGGCGGCAGCTCGCAGCCGATCTACAACGAGGACCGCACGCTGGTCATCACGTACAACGGCGAGATCTACAACTACCAGCCGCTGCGCGAGGAGCTGCTCGCGCTGGGCCACACCTTCGCCACCGAGGGCGATACGGAGGTGATCCTGCACGGCTACGAGCAGTGGGGCGCGGACGTGCTCAAGCGGCTGCGTGGCATGTTCGCCTTCGTGATCTGGGACACGAAGACCCGCACCCTGTTCGGCGCGCGCGACCACTTCGGCATCAAGCCGTTCTACTATGCGCAGATGAACGGCACGTTCATGTATGCCTCGGAGATCAAGGCGCTGCTGCAGCACCCCGACTTCGTCAAGGAACTCAACGCGGACGCACTCAAGCCGTATATGACGTTCCAGTACCCGGCGATCTCCGAGACCTTCTTCAAGGGCGTGTACAAGCTGCCCGAGGGGCACTGCTTCACCTACCGGGACGGCCGGATGGACATCCGCCGCTACTATGACGAGACCTACACCGAGGGCGGCATGGGCCTCAAGGAGCTTGTCGACACCATCGACCGCACGGTGTGCGACTCGGTCAAGGCCCATCAGATCGCCGACGTGGAGGTCGGCTCGTTCCTCTCCAGCGGCGTCGACTCCAGCTATGTGGCCGCCGTGGCCCGCCCCGAGCACACCTATTCGATCGGCTTCGGCAAGGGCACCTACAACGAGTCGCAGCAGGCACAGGAACTGGCGCAGATCATCGATCTGAACAACACCTCCGAGGCGCTGGGCGGCGACGAGGCCTTCGAGAACTTCCCCCGCATCCAGTGGCATCTGGACGAACCGGATTCCAACCCGTCCTGCGTGCCGCTGTTCTTCCTGTCCGAACTGGCCAGCCGTGATCTGCGCGTCGTGCTGAGCGGCGAAGGCGCGGACGAGCTGTTCGCCGGATACATCGACTACGGCGTGCACACCCACTCCAAGGCCATCAAGGTGGTCACGCGGATGCTGACCCACCTGCCCCAAGGCATGCGCCACGCCATCGCGCGGTTCTGCAAAGGCAAGACCTTCCACGGCGCATGGCATCTGTACGCCAATCTGGCCCCGGCCGAGGAGAGCTTCATCGGCCAGGCGAAAGTCTTCACCGAGGACGAGGCCGCCAAACTGCTCAAGCCCGAGTACCGCAACGGTCCGAGCGTGGCGAGCATCGTCGGCCGCATCTATGCGCGCGTCAAGGGCCGGGGCATGTCCGAGCTGAAGAAGAAGCAGTATCTGGACATGCACCAGTGGATGCCCGGCGATATCCTGCTGAAGGCCGACAAGCTGACGATGGCCCACTCGCTGGAGCTGCGCGTGCCGCTGCTCGACAAGGAGCTGATGGCCGTGGCCGAGCAGGTGCCGACCAAGTACCTGATCACCGACGAGAACACCAAGTTCGCGTTCCGCCAGGCCGCCGCCCGCCATCTGCCGAAGGAATGGTACGACCGTGAGAAGCTCGGCTTCCCGGTGCCGATCAAGATCTGGCTGCGTCAGGAGAAGTACTACCGCCACGTCCGCGCGCTGTTCGAGCAGGAATGGGTGGGTCGGTTCTTCGACCAGGATGCGCTGCTCAAGATGCTCGACGACAACTACGAGGGAACAACCGACGATCGCCGCAAGATCTGGACCGTGTTCACGTTCCTGACTTGGTACGACGTCTACTTCAACCGCGACGGCTCCAAGCCCGATCTGGTCGACCTGACCGCGTGAGTCCGTGCGTCCGGGCATCCGTGTGACCCGGATGCACGGCCCCGCATGGACGCCGCATCCGCGACACGCCCGTCCGGGCATGTGGTACACTATCCAAGGCTTGAGAAATCAAGAAAGCGGGGAAACCCCACCTGGAAGCCTGTTACGGCCTCGGGTCCAAGGCATGAGCCCGACGATGGCTATCGTCCGCTCGCGGTGCCCATGTGCGCCGCCATGTACAGTGTCCGCGTCAACGGATGCATGATGACATGCCCTGACTCGACGACGTGCGCGCCGAACGGTGAGCCCGCAAGGAAACACCGAGGATTGGAGTCATCATCAGCGACGAACCACGCATTAACGACGAGATTCGCGTCTCCCAGGTGCGCCTGATCGGCCCGAACGGCGAGCAGGTGGGGGTCATCGCGACCTCCGTCGCACTGAACCTGGCCAAGGAAGCGAACCTCGATCTCGTCGAGGTGGCACCCAACGCAAAGCCTCCGGTCGCCAAGCTCATCGATTACGGCAAGTTCAAGTACAACGAGAAGATCAAGGCCCGTGAGGCCCGCCGCAATCAGAACACGGCCGAGATCAAGGAGATCCGTTTCCGCCTGAAGATCGACGACCATGACTTCGAGGTCAAGAAGGGTCATGTCGTCCGTTTCCTCAACGGCGGGGACAAGGTCAAGGTCACCATCATGCTGCGCGGTCGCGAGCAGTCGCGTCCGATCGGTGGCGTGGAGATGCTGCAGCGCCTGGCCGCCGACGTGGAGGAGTACGGCACCATCGAGTCCGCTCCGAAGCAGGAGGGCCGCAACATCATCATGACGCTGGCCCCGAAGGGCAAGAAGGTGCACACGCAGTCCGAGCAGCGCCGCCGCGGCGCGGAATCCCGCGCCGAGCGCCAGGCCCGTCAGGCCGCACGCTTGGCCGCCAAGCAGGAGGCCCAGGCCCAGGCCGCCGCCGAGGCCCAGGCCGCGGTGAACGGTCAGTCGAAGACTTCCGCGAAGAACAACACAACCAAGGAGGGCAGCAATGCCGAAGATGAAAACTAATTCCGCCGCGTCCAAGCGCGTCCGCGTCACCGGCAAGGGCAAGCTGATGCATGTCGGCAGCGGCATGCGCCACAACCTGGAGCACAAGTCAGCCCGCAAGCGCCGTGCGCTGTCCGCCGACGAGGTCATGGCCCCGAACCAGGTCAAGCGGATGAAGAACCTGCTCGGTATGTGAGCTGCTTCGAGATCGAACAAGACGTCAACAGAAAGCTGAGGAATAGATTATGGCACGTGTCAAGCGCGCAGTGAACGCCCACAAGAAGCGTCGCGTCGTTCTCGAGAGGGCCTCGGGCTACCGCGGCCAGCGCTCCCGCCTGTACCGCAAGGCCAAGGAGCAGCTGCTGCACTCCTTTACCTACAACTACCGCGACCGCAAGGCTCGCAAGGGTGACTTCCGCAAGCTGTGGATCCAGCGCATCAACGCCGCGGTCCGCGCCGAGGGCATCACCTATAACCGCTTCATCCAGGGCCTGCGCCTGGCCGGCATCGAGCTCGACCGCCGCGCCCTGGCCGAGCTGGCCGTCTCCGATCCGGAGACCTTCAAGGCCATCGTCGCCGAGGCCAAGAACGCCCTGCCGGCGGATGTCAACGCCCCGGTGGAGGCCTGAATCGGCGTGACGCACGCATGATTCCTGTTGCGAAACCCCGCTTCGGCGGGGTTTCCTTGTATCTACCGGAGGAACGGTAGAGGGAGGGAGACCCGGATGGAATCCGAATTCGGGCGGCTGTTGGAGCAGTTCCTCACGCATATCGGCGTGGAACGGGGACTGGCGCAATCCACCGTTGACGCCTATGCGTCCGATCTGCGCCGGTATCTCGACTGGCTGGAGGCCCGCGGCGTCCACGGGCCGTCCGCCGTCACCAGGCAGGATGTGGAGGATTACGTCGCCGACCTGGATGCGGCGGGGGAGAGCGGCAGCAGCAAGGCCAGACGATTGGCCAGCATCCACGCGTTCCATCAGTTCGCCCTCGCCCAGCAGGCCGTGGCATCGGATGTGGCTGCGACGGTTAAGGCCCCCAAGGGCGCCGGCACGCTGCCCGACGTACTGACCGTGGACGAGGTCGCCCGCCTGCTGGAGGCCGTTCCGCAACCCGGGGGTGCGGGCGTGGCCGGCGTGGAGGACGCAGTGCTGGTGCGCGACCGGGCGCTGCTCGAACTCATGTACGCCACCGGCGCGCGCGTCTCGGAGATCGTAGGCGCGGACATCGACGACATGGATTCCGACGAGCATGTGATCCGTGTGACGGGCAAGGGCTCCAAGCAGCGACTGGTGCCGGTGGGCGGGTACGCCTGTCAGGCCCTGCGTCGGTATCTCGATGAGGCGCGTCCGGTGCTGGAGCGGTGCAAACGTTCGGGAACGGAGCGTCGGGCGCTGTTCCTCAACAAGCGCGGCTGCCGGCTTTCCCGGCAATCGGTGTGGGAGGTGGTCAAGGCCGCCGGCGAACGGGCGCATATCGCCAAGCCGCTGCATCCGCACACGCTGCGCCACTCCTTCGCCACGCATCTGATCCAGGGCGGGGCCGACGTGCGCACCGTGCAGGAGCTGCTCGGCCACGCCTCGGTCACCACTACGCAGATCTATACGCATGTCAGCCCCGAATCGCTGATCGAGGCCTATCTGACCGCCCACCCGCGCGCCCGGTGAACGCGACTGCCCCGCAGATGCCTGCAGGGGGCACGCCTCGAACGCCGCGTGATGTCTTCGGACACATTGTCGCGATACGATAGCAATCGGAAGACTTCAGCCATGGTCGCGACACGGGTCGCCGCCACAGGAATGGAGACGGTATGGGCGCGGCGCAATCGCAGGGCAGTGGGACGGGGCCGTGGTATGACGAATCCACGACGCACCGGTTCCGGCAGGGGTTGCTGCCGATAGGCGGCACGTACGCCGTGCCGGCCATGGATGACGGGGGGACACGTGTCGGAACCTCGTCGGATGAGCGCATGAATGTTGATAAGGTGAACAGTATGCCTACGGATCTGCTTGGTCGTGAATATGAGACGTTCCCCGCGCCCGAACCGCTGCGTCAGCACGGTCCGGCGCGGATTATCGCGATGTGCAACCAGAAGGGCGGCGTCGGCAAGACCACCAGTTCGATCAACATCGCCGGCGCGCTGAGCCAGTACGGGCGCCGCGTGCTCATCGTGGACTTCGACCCGCAGGGTGCGGCCACCGTGGGCTTGGGCATCAACGCGAACACCGTGGAGAACACGGTGTACACGGCGTTGTTCGACATGTCCGTGGATCCGCATGACGTGATCCACGCCACCGATTTCGAGAACATCGACATCATGCCGGCGAACATCGACCTGTCGGCCGCGGAGGTGCAGCTGGTCACCGAGGTCGGCCGCGAGCAGGTGCTGGCGAGCGTGCTGCGCAAGGTGCGCAACGAATACGACGTGATCATCGTCGACTGCCAGCCCTCCCTGGGCCTGCTGACGGTGAACGCCCTGACCGCGGCCGACGGCGTGATCATCCCGGTGGCGGCGGAGTTCTTCGCGCTGCGCGGCGTGGCGCTGCTGATGCAGTCGATCGAGAAGGTGCAGTCCCGCATCAACCCCCGTCTGGAGGTGTACGGCGTGCTGGTCACCATGTTCACGCGCACGCTGCACTGCGAGGAGGTGCTGCAGCGCATCTACGAGGCCTTCCAGGGCAAGGTGTTCCACTCGGTCATCTCCCGGTCGATTAAGCTGCCGGACGCCACGGTGGCGGCCGCGCCGATCACCATCTACGCCCCCGGGCACAAGACGGCCAAAGAATACCGTGAGGTGGCTCGCGAGCTGATCGCCAAGGGCATCGTGCCCTGACCGGCGGCGTGGCCATGGTGGAATGGGCAGAGCTAGCGGAGCCGGAGGGACGTGCCGTCGACTCCGGATTCGCCGTCAGTCTGGACGTGTATTCCGGCCCGTTCGACGTGCTGCTGGGCATGATCGCCGGCAATCGCCTGGAACTGACCGAGGTTTCACTCTCGGCGATCACCGAGGAGTTCCTGGAGTATGTCCGGGGTATGGATGTGGCGCGCAACATGGAGGCCGCCAGTTCGTTCATCGACGTCGCCTCGATCCTGGTGGAGGCCAAAAGCGCCGCGCTGCTGCCCGGGGATGAGGATGGCGGGCGTGACGAGCGCAGCATGGAGGCGCTGCGCGAGCGTGATCTGCTGTTCGCCAGGCTGCTGCAGTACCGCGCGTTCAAGCAGGCCGCCGACGACTTTCGTGCGCGTCTGGCCGCGAATTCGGGCCGGTTCCCGCATCCGGCGGTGATGGATGCCGGCATGTCGACCTTGCTGCCCGAACTGGTCTGGACGCTGACCCCCGAGGACCTGGCCCGGCTGGCCGCGCAGGCGTTCGCCAACGCGCCGGCCAGCGAGGTGTCGGTGCATCAGCTGCATATGCCGATGGTGGACCTGCGCGCCCAATCCATGCTGGTGCGGGACCGACTGCGCGCCCTGCCGACCGGAGGGTCGATGACCTTCGCCGAACTGACGGCGGATGCGTCCGCCACCATTGAGGTGGTGGCCAGGTTCCTGGCGGTGCTGGCGTTCTTCAAGCAGGGCGTGCTGCAGTTCAAGCAGGCCGGTCCCTATGAGACCCTGCACCTGCGGTGGGTGGCCGGCGCGGAGGAGACGGACACCGCGATCGACGAACGGGATTTCGCATGACAATCGGATACAGCGGGAGGCGGCTGTGATGGACCAGAACGAGCGGACGGTCGGGGCGGCTCGCCCCGAATACGTGGACTTCGACGTCGACGGATTCCCCGGTGGCCTGCCGGCATGTCTGGAGGCGGTGCTGATGGTCTGCGACCAGCCCCAGCAGGCCGCCGATCTGGCGCGGGTGCTGGCGGTGGACGAGGAACGGGTAACCGCGGCGCTGGAGACGCTGCAGCGCGACTATGACGGTTCGGACGTCTCCGGTCGCGCCCCCAAGGGTTTCGAGCTGCGCCGTACCGCCCGGGGGTGGCAGTTCTCCAGTCGCGCGGTGTTCGAACCGGTGGTGTCGGCGTTCGTGACCGACGGGCAGACCGCGCGCCTGTCGCAGGCGGCGTTGGAGGCGCTGGCGATCATCGCGTACCGGCAGCCGATCACGCGTGCGCAGATCGCGGCGATCCGCGGCGTCAACTCGGACGGCGTGGTTCGGGCGCTGATCGTCCGCGGTCTGGTGCGCGAGGAGGGGATGGAGCCGGAGTCCCGCGCCGCGCTGCTGGTGACCTCCGCGCTGTTCCTGGAGAAGATGGGGTTGTCGTCGTTGGAGCAGCTGCCGGGGCTGGCCCCATTCCTGCCGGACTCGGTCGATGAGGCGTTGGTCCCGCCCGAGCGCCGAGGATTGGGGCTGGAGGACTGACACAGTACTGACACGGCCGAAAAAATAGTTTACGGTGTTCAGTATTCTGGGTGTAATGTAGGGTGCGAACCTACACGAGAACGGATACCGAAACAGAGGAGTCAACCGTGGTGCTGCAGATCAAGGACATCCACAAGCAGTACAAAACCGGCGATTTCGTGCAGAAGGCGCTGGACGGCGTCACGCTGAACCTGCGCGACAGCGAGTTCGTGGCCATCCTGGGGCCGTCCGGATCGGGCAAGACCACGCTGCTGAACATCATCGGCGGCCTGGACCGCTATGATTCCGGCGATCTGGTGATCAACGGCACCTCGACCAGGCAGTACAGGGACCGCGACTGGGATTCGTACCGCAACCACACCATCGGCTTCGTCTTCCAGAGCTACAACCTGATTCCGCACCAGAGCATCCTGGCCAACGTGGAGCTGGCGCTGACCATCTCGGGCATCCCCCGTTCGCAGCGCCGTCAGCGCGCCCGCCGCGCGTTGGCGCAGGTCGGGCTCGGCGCCCACGTCCACAAGAAACCCAACCAGCTCTCCGGCGGCCAGATGCAGC
>NZ_DGVO01000056.1:0-12627 GCF_002394995.1 Bifidobacterium sp. UBA4282 | reverse complement strand
CGATGATGCGGCCGTGGTCGAGGACCATGATCACGTCGGAGTTGCGGATGGTGGACAGGCGGTGGGCGATGACGAAGACCGTGCGGCCCTCCATCAGCGCGTCCATGCCGGCCTGCACGACGGCCTCGGTGCGGGTGTCGATCGAGGAGGTGGCCTCGTCCAGGATCAGGCACGGCGGGTTCGCCACGGCGGCGCGGGCGATGGAGATCAGCTGGCGCTGGCCCTGCGACAGACCCGAGCCGTCGCCCTTGAGCACCGTGTCATAACCCTGCGGCAGCATGCGGATGAAGCTGTCGGCGTTCACCAGCTCGGCCGCCTTGATGCACTCCTCGCGCGTGGCGTCCGGATTGCCGTAGCGGATGTTGTCCATCACGGTGCCGGTGAACAGGTTCACGTCCTGCAGCACGATGCCGAGGGACCGGCGCAGGTCCTGCTTGCGGATGCTCTTGACGTTGATGCCGTCGTAGAGGATCTGGCCCTCCTGGATGTCGTAGAAACGGTTGATCAGGTTGGTCACCGTGGTCTTGCCTGCGCCGGTGGCGCCGACGAGCGCGACCTTCTGGCCCGGCTCGGCGAACCAGGTGATGTCGTGCAGGACCGGCTTGTCCGGGTTGTAGCCGAAGGTCACGTTGGTGAAGCGCACGTCGCCGCGCAGCAGCGTGAGCCTGCCGTCGGGCGAGGTGATGGCGCTGTCGCGGGCGTCCATCGCGATCTCATACGCGCGGCCCTTCAGGGTCTTGGCGTAATTCAGCGAGCGGGTGCCGTCATCGCTGGCCTCGCGCTTCCAGGCCCAGTGATGGGTCGGACGCAGGGTCTCGGTCATCGTGCGGCCGTCGGAGGCCAGCTCCACGTTGACCAGGCGCACGGTGCCCTTGTCGCTCTCCGGCGGCTCGTCCATCAGCGCGAAGATGCGGGAGGCGCCGGCCAGGGCCATCATGACCATGTTGAACTGCTGGGAGACTTGGCCGATCGGGTTGGTGAACGACCGGGCGAGGGTTAACAGCGAGATCAGCGCGCCGACGGTCAGGTCGCCCGTGCCGGACAAGCCGAAGTTGCCCACGCCGGCCAGCGCCATCGCGCCGCCGACCACGGCCAGCAGGATGTACAGCAGATAGCCCATGTTGTTGACCACCGGCATCGTGATGTTGCCGTAGATGTTGGCCTGGGCGCTGGCATGGAACAGCTCCTCGTTCTTGGCGTCGAACGTGGCGGCGGTGGCCGGCTCGTGGTTGAAGACCTTGATGACCTTCTGCCCGTTGACCGACTCCTCCACGAAGGCGTTGACCTCGCCGAGGGACTGCTGCTGCTTGAGGAAGAAGCGGCCGGAGCGGCCGACGATCACGCGCACGACGCCGAACAGCAGCACGGAGAACGCGAGCACGAACAGCGTGACCGGAACGGACAGCCACAGCATGGAGACCAGTGCGGCGAGCGCGGAGATCGAGGACTGGAACATCTGCGGGAACGACTGGCTGATCGCCTGGCGCAGCGTATCGGTGTCGTTGGTGTAGCGGCTCATGATGTCGCCGTGCTCGTGCGTGTCGAAGTACTTGATCGGCAGCAGCTGCTGGTGGGCGAACATCTCGTCGCGGATCTCCTTGAGCACGCCCTGCTCCACGTTGACCAGGAGCCATTGGGTGAGCCAGGAGCAGAAGGTGCCGACCGCGTACAGGCAGGCCATGGTGGTCAGCACCTGGATCAGCGGGGCCCAGTCGGGGTTGTCGAGACCCACGATCGGCAGGATGTAGTCGTCGATCAGCGACTGCAGGAACAGCGCGGATCCAGCCTGCGCGGCCGCCGACACCAGGATGCAGACCACCACGATGGCGACCTGGATCTTAAATTTGAAGATGTAGCCGAACAGGCGCTTGATGGTGCCCGGCGCCGCCTTGGTGCGCTTGAGCAGCGGGCTACGATCGCTGAATTTCTCTTCAGCCATGCGTTGCACGTCCTTCTTGCTTGCGTTCTTTTCGGTTGCGGTGGAAGCGGTCTGCGTCATCACTCCTCACCCGCCTTGTTCTGGGTCTGCGACTCGTAGATCTCACGGTATTCGTCGCAGGTCTGGAGCAGTTCCTCATGTGTGCCCCTGGCGATGATGCGGCCGGCGTTCATCACCAGGATCAGGTCGGATTCCTCGACCGAGGCCACGCGCTGGGCGATGATGATCTTGGTGGTGTCCGGGATCTCGTGGTGGAAGGCCTCGCGGATCAGCTTGTCGGTCTTGGTGTCGACGGCGCTGGTGGAGTCGTCCAGGATCAGGATCTTCGGCTTCTTCAGCAGGGCGCGGGCGATGCACAGACGCTGGCGCTGACCGCCGGAGACGTTGGTGCCGCCCTGTTCGATGTACGTGTCGTACTTCTTCGGGAACTCCTGGATGAAGCCGTCGGCCTGCGCGAGCTGGCAGGCGTGGCGGATCTCTTCGTCGGTGGCGTCCGGGTTGCCCCAGCGCAGGTTCTCGGCGATGGTGCCGGAGAACAGGATGTTCTTCTGCAGCACCATGGCCACCTGGTCGCGCAGGGTGACCAGATCGTAGTCACGCACGTCGACGCCGCCGACCTTGAGCGAACCCTTGGAGACGTCGTACAGGCGCGGCACGAGCTGCACGAGGCTGGACTTGGCGGAACCGGTGCCGCCGACGATGCCGACGGTCATGCCGGATTCGATCTTCAGGTCGATGTCGTCGAGCACGGGCTTCTCGGAGCTGTCGGAGTAGCGGAAGGTCACGTGATCGAATTCGATCGAGCCGTCCTTGACCTCCGTGACCGGGTTCTCATGGTCGCGCACGGTGCTGATCTCGTTGAGCACCTGGCAGATGCGTTCGGCCGAGGCGCGCGAGATGATGACCATGACGAAGATCATCGAGATCATCATCATGCTCATGAGGATCTGCAGCGCGTAGGTGACCAGCGCGGTCATGTCGCCGGTGGTCAGGCCGAGCGCCGGATCGTTGCCGGAGGCCACGATCTGCTGCGCGCCGACCCAGGAGATGACGATGAGGGCCGTGTAGATGCACAGGTTCATGGCCGGGGCGTTGAAGCTCAGGATCTTCTCGGCGCGGACGAAGTTGTTGTAGATCGTCTCGGAGATGCCGCCGAACTTGCGGTCCTCATGCTCCTCGCGGTTGAACGACTTGACCACGCGGATGCCCTGCAGGTTCTCGTCCACCACGTTGTTCAGCTCGTCGTAAGTGTGGAACACACGCTCGAAGATCGGGTGCACGTAGGCGGCCAAGCCGATGAGCACCACGGCCAGGATCGGGATGATCACGAGGAACACCAGCGAGATCTCCTTGCTGATGCGGAACGCGAAGACCCAGGAGACGATCATCATGACGGGGGCGCGCACGGCGGTGCGCACGATCATCATGTAGGCGTTCTGCAGGTTGGTCACGTCGGTGGTGAGCCTGGTGATGATCGAACCGGTGGAGAACCGGTCGATGTTCGTGAAGCTGAAGCCCTGCACCTGTGCGAACAGGTCGTGGCGCAGGTTCTTGGCGAAGCCGGCGGCGGCGATGGCCGCGTACTTGCCGGCCAGGAACCCGCATACCAGCGAGACCAGCGCGCACAGCAGCAGGATCAGGCCGAATTTGAGGATGGCCGGCATGTTGCCGCCGGTGATGCCCTCGTCGATCAGCGTGGCCATGACGGTCGGGATGGCGATCTCGAGGATGCCTTCGACCAGCACGAACGCGGGGGCCAGCAGGCTGGATGTCTTGTATTCGCGCAGGCTTCTGCCCAGCGTCCGGAGGATATGCTTCGGACGCTCCTGCGACTGGTCCACGGCCGGCTGCGACGTCTCGTCGACGGCTGCGGTTGTGGCTGTCATATCGTTTCCGTTCCTTCCTGTGTTGATGATGTCGATGCGGTTGCGGCGGCCCCGGTCCTTCCGCCGGCGGTCTCCTGCGTATCCCCGGGCTCCCCCGGTCTCGCGCATTCCCAGCCGACCTTGCCGGTGGCCGCAAGATTGCGTTTCATATGACTTAACAGTTCAAGCAGCTGCGTGATCTCCTCGTTGGACAACCCGCCCAACAGCACCTGCTCCATACGCGAGGCGTTGTCCCGCAACGCCTCGGCGATGGCGCGCGCCTGGTCCGTGAGGACGATCTTGCGCAGCCTGGCGTCATAGTCCACCGATTGGCGCTCGATCAGGCCCTTCTTCTCCATCAGGCCCAGCACACGCGAGGCGGTGGATCGGGTGATGGAGAAGCGCTGCTCGATGTCGTATTGGAAGATGTCCCGGTCCTGGTGCCGTTCGAGGTACACGATGATATGCGTGTTCCCGCCGGTGGCGATGCGCGCCTCCTGCGGCATCGTGACCGCCAGGTAGCGGTTGATCATGTTGTGCAGCGAGCGGATTTCAATGCTGGGGCGCGTGCGTTCCAGCACCGCGGCCAGCTCGGGGTCGGCCCACTGCCTCAAGGATTCCATCGTCTGCGCTTCACCCCCTTCCTTTCAGTTCACTGTGGTAACCGAACGGTCAGCATATTATGAAGCATATACAACTGTTGCATATACAACATTCGGCGTGTCGCCATCGACGCCCCAGCGTCCCTCCGCATGCCGCCGCACCGCTCCATACCGACCGATTCACACTTTCGCCCCCGTAAAAGTCGTGAACCCGAACCGCACAGAACACAACATCCGCGAAACAACCGAATACCGGTATTCCGGGGATGTTGCGCTTGAATCGAACACTAGGCCGATTCACGGTTCTGTGAAGGCGAAAACCGTGAATCGTCTTACCCTATTCAGCACCGGTCATAGCTGAAGCGACGGATGTCGGCCAGCGTCCGCAAGCTCTCCTCTCGCCAGGTCATGCACACCGGGAAGACATGCCCCAGGCTGTCGTGCCGGGCGGGCTTCCAATCATGCAGCTCGAAGTCGGCCCCCTTGCGCGCCAGCGCCGTGGCGAGCGCCAGCGTCTCGGCCTGGATGAAGTCGTCGGCGCTGGTCAGCAGGAACAGCGGCGGCAGACCCACGTTCGCCACGATGTCCGGCGCAGTCAGGAAATCCGGATCGGCGGCATCCAGTCCGGCGAAGAACCCCGCCCCGAGCGTGGATTCCAGGTTCTTGCGCTCGGTGCCGTAGGCCACGCCCCGCCCGGCGGTCTTCTCCGGCGAGGCCAGGCTGTAGACGCCGCAGACGAGCGCGCCGCCCTTGAACCCGATGCCGGACGCCCGCCCGATGCCGAAGGCCTCGGCCGCGCGCTCACTGTTCTCGATCGCCAGCGTCAACAGGGCCAGGGCGCCGCCGGCGGAGTCGCCGGTGACAAACACGGCGTTCGGATCGACCGGATAGTCGGCCAGATGCGCCTTCAGCCAGCGCAGGGCGGCCTGGACGTCGGCCAGCTGGCCCTTGAGATCGGTCTGCGGCGCCGGCCGGTAGTTCAGGGACACGACGGCGAAGCCCTGCTGCGCCAAGTGCGTGTTGAAGTTGCGGTTGAGCTCCTTGTAGCCGTAGCAGAACCCGCCGCCGTGGACGTCCACGTACACCGGCGTGACGTCGCTCATGCGCACGGCCGCCTCATGCGGCAGGTAGATGTCGAGCAGATGCCCGCGCACCTGCCCGGCCGCGGCGTCATACCCGCCGTCCGGCAGATAGGGGATGTCCGCGATGACATCGACGTCCTCGGGGTCGTGCCACCGCTCGGTGCGCGGATGGTCGTAGCGTATGGTCTCGCAGCGCGAGGTCAGGATCGCGGCGGCCACGGACGGATCGACCCCGTCCAGGTCGCCGTCGATCTCGGTCCAGCGCTCGGCGTCCTTCAACGCTTGCTCGTCATACCTGTTCAGGTCCCGTTGTATCGTCATCGACACTCCTTTTCACTCAGGCCACGGTGAACGTGGCGCGCTTGAGGTCCTCGCGGCGGCTCGAATGACCGATCAGCAGTTCGAACTCGCCGGGTTCCACGATGCGGCGCGCGTCCGGATCCACGATCGTGCAGTCGGCCACCGGGATGTCGAACGTGACGGTCGCACTCTCGCCGGGCTGCAGCTCGACGCGGCGGAACGCCTTGAGCTCGCGGTCGGTCCAGCTGTACGAGGTCACCAGGTCGCCGACGTAGGCCTGCACGACCTCGGTGCCCGGACGGTCGCCCGTGTTGGTCAGCGTGACCGAGGCGCGCACGGTGCCGTCGGTGCTGAACGGGGTGTCTGCGCCGTCGATGACAACCTCGCCGTATGCGAAGGTGGTGTAGGACAGGCCCTCGCCGAACGCGAATGCCGGGTCCTGCGTGAGGTCGGCGTACCGGTTGCCGTGCTGGCCGCGGATCTGGTTGTAGTACACCGGCAGCTGGCCCGCATGACGCGGGAAGGTGATCGGCAGTCGGCCGCTCGGCTCGGTCTGGCCGAGGATGATCTCGGCGATGGCGCGGCCACCCTTCATGCCCGGGCTCGGCGCCCACAGCAGCGCGGAGACGCCCTCGGCCGGGGTCATGTCCACAACCACGCCGTTGGTGCCGATCACCGAGGTCGGCAGCACCATCGGCTTGGAGCTCATCAGCACGACGACGAACGGCTTGCCGGTCTCCCGCGCAACGGCGGCGAGCGCATCGATCAGCGCGTTCTGTCCGCCCAACAGCTCCAGCGTGGCGGTCGAGCAGGTCTCGCCGATCATCTGCATGACATCGCCGACCACGGCCACGATAAGGTCGGAACGCCGCGCGTTCTCGACCGCCTCGTCGAGCAGGGCCTGGTCGAAGGCGGCGGAGACACCGACCTTCGGCCGGGGCTGGCCGTCGGGGAAGGTCTCCCCTTCCGGGTCAGGGATGAGGTCCACGATGTTCGCGCCGCGGGAGTAGGCGACCTCCCAATCCCCCGGCACGAGCGCCTTGAAGCCGTCGAGCACGGTGTCGATCATCTCGCGCGGGTGGCCGTCGGGCATCCAGTCGACCTGTCCGGAGTTGCCGGCCCAGTCGCCCAGCTGCATCTGCGCGTCGTCGGCGAGCGGGCCGACGACAGCGATGCGCTTGGGACCGTCGGCCGAGGACGGTTCGAACGGCAGCGCGCCGTTGTTCTTCAGCAGCGCCACGGATTCGCGGGCCACCTCCAGGTTGAGCCGCTGGTGTTCCTCGGAGCCGATGACGGCCTTGATGCGTTCGGCGTCGGGCAGGCGCGGATCCTCGAACAGGCCGAGGCGGAACTTGAGCGCCAGGATGCGAGAGACGGCATCGTCGATCAGCGCCTCGTCGAGCATGCCGGTACGCACGGCCTCGATCGCACCCTCGTAGAATTGCGGCGTGGTCATGACCAGGTCATTACCCGCCTTGACGGCGTCGGCGGCCGCATGCGTATAGTCCGGCTTGACGTGCTGCTCCCAGACGGAGCGGCCGACGTTGTCCCAGTCGGTGATTAGCGTGCCCTGGTAGTTCCATTCGCCGCGCAGCTTCTCGCTGAGCAGCCAGTGGTTGAACGTGACGGGCACGCCCTCGATGGACTCGTAGCCGAGCATGAACGTGCCGCAGCCCTCCTTGGCCACGCGTTCGAACGGCGGCAGGAACCAGGATTCGAGCTTGCGATGCGAGAGGTCGGCCTCGGAGGCGTCGCGGCCGCCCTGGGTTTCGGAATATCCGGCGAAGTGCTTGGCGCAGGCCAGGACCGCATCCTTGGGCAGCGGTTCGCTGGCCTTGGCGCCGCCCTGGTAGCCCTTGACGATGGCGGAGGCCATCTCGCCGATCAGCATCGGATCCTCGCCGAAGGTTTCGCCTACGCGGCCCCAGCGGGTGTCTCGGGCGATGCACAGCACCGGGGAGAACGTCCAGTGCACGCCGGTGGCCGAAACCTCCTCGGCGGTGGCGCGCCCGGCGGCCTGGATCTTCTCGGGATCCCAGCTGACGGCCATGCCGAGTTGCTCGGGGAAGATGGTGGCGCCCGGCCAGAACGAGTAGCCGTGGATGCAGTCGTCGCCGATCAGCACGGGGATATTCAAGCGTGTTTTGGTGTCCACGGCCTCCACCACGCGGGGCAGGTCCTCGGGCCTGGTGTGCAGGACCGAGCCGACATGCTTGTTCACGATGAGCTCGTCGAGGTCGGCGCTGCGGGCGTCCAGCTGCATCATCTGGCCGACCTTCTCCTCCAGGGTCATGCGGCCGAGCAGGTCCGCGATGCGCTCCTCAACGGGCAGGTCGGGGTTCTTGTAGGGCATGGTGGCTTCATCGGCCATGGCTATCGCCTTTCTTCATCGAATACACAGGTCCCTGTACCGTTCGGCATTATACCCGGAATATCCATCGACATCCCGTGTTCACGTCCTTTACATCCAGCCGTTGCGCCACACATCGGACAGGGACCACGGCTCTCGGCCCGGACGGGGGCCGGAACCGTCACGCAGCCGGCGCAGCTGGTAGCTCCAGAAGATGTGTCCGGCGCCGGCGTCCCACGTCCGCCGCTGCATCGCGGCGAGGTCGCGGTAGATCCGGTCCTCGGCCGATCGACGTTCCGACGGTTCGACGCGGCCCGCCGCACGCCCCGCCGCACGCCCTACCATCGCATTCGCCAGACTCCACTCCCCTACGACCACCGGCGTATGCCGCACCGCACGGCGGATGCGCCACTCGTTCCATCGGAGATACGCGCGATACGCCCGCATCGTATGCACCGGGGAGAACGCGTCGAACCCGACCAAGTAGATATGCGTGTCCAGCATCACGTTGTGCATCCCCTCACGCACGAACCAGTCGCCCCACGCGCCCAGCCGAAAACCGTCATGGAACATGATGACCGTTTCCGGCCGCAGCACGCCACGCAGCCGGCGGTACGACTCCCGGTAGAACGCCTTGAGGAGGTGCATCGGCACATGCCCGCTGCCGTGCGCCTCCGCCGCGTCGCGGGCGGCGCCGGTCGAGGACGCGGTGCGGTAGACCAGCCAGCTGACCGGCTCATTGAGTACCTCGATGCCGAACAGCGCCGGATTGTCGCGATACCGTGCAGCCAGCCGGGTCAGCACGTCCAGTGCGAACCCGACCGCCTTCGGACTGCGGTGCCACCGGCATACGTCGGTCAGTCCGCCGTTGTCGTACCCGTTCTGCGAGCCGGGCACGGTATGCAGGTCGATGAGGACCTTGAGCCCGACGGCGTTGGCCCAGTCGAACGCGCGGTCGAGGAACTCGACGCAGCCGGGATGCCCTGGCACGTCGCCGAAGATGAAATACGGCACCGGGATACGCACCAGGTTGCAGCCATGCGCGGCGATGGCCCGGAAGTCGTCGAGCGTGACATAGGTCTCGCGATGGCGGCGCAGGAGACGGTCGAGCTCGTCCGACGGCATGGTCCGGTGCATCCAGATCTCATCGGCTTCGCCGCTGGCACGGAACAGCCCGGGCGTCATCCAGCGTTCCAGCACGAGCCAGTTGCCCAGATTCACCCCGCGGATCGGTTCGTCGAAGCCCAGCGCCACCCCACCACCTCCGTCCCGTGCGATGTCCACCTCCTATCATCGCACACCGGCGCCGCTTCGGAGTGGCCTCGATCTCTCCAATCCCCATTAACCGATGCATATACGGACTCTGACACATTCGGCCGCTCCCTGTTCCCATACAGCCGCGGAATTCCGGGGTTTTTGGGAATGGATCACGGACACGATGTGTCAGAGTCCGTAATGATGCCGCCTGGGGTGTTCCGGAAGCGACGGTCTTGCGTCACTCCACGGGAGCGGACTCGTCGGCCTCGTAGTCGAAGAAGTCGAAGTCGGCGGTCTTCTCGTGCAACGCGGCGTCGGTCACGGCGATGCCGACCATCGTGCCGGTGAACTCGCCGAACTTGCAGTACTCGTCCGAGAAGGTGGTGGTGTCGAACTCCGGACCGATCTTGGTCCAGGTCTCGCCATCGTAGCCCCACTCGAACCAGGACCGGCGTCCGCGGATGTTCAGACGCATGCAGATCGGGCGGTCGTCCACGGCCGTGCGGGTGTCGAGCATCTCGGTCTTCTCGCCGTTCTCCAGGCGCACGATCGAGATGGCCGGGCCGCCCAGCGTCTCGGACCAGTACTTGCGCAGGAACGCGTTGTTCATGTTGTCGTAGTACAGGACCAGGCCGGCGCTGTGCTGGTAGACCTCGGGGTCGAACTCCATCCGGGTGGTCACCGTGGCCTGCACGCTGGTGAGCTTGCGGGTCAGCAGGCTCACGCGGTTGAGCGAGGCGAGCGACTCCTGGCCGCGCAAACGCACCCAGCCGGGGCGTGCGATCACGTCAGCGAACGATGTGGGCATGATGCGCGGCGAGTAGTACCAGTTGCCCAGTTCCGGTGCATCGAAATCGTCATGCGACGGGATCTGCGGCATCGGCACGTCGGGCAGATCCGGCTCCTCGACCTCCAGCTTGGCCAGGTTCGACCCGTCGGCCATGCGCAGCCAGCCGTCCTCGGTCCAGCGCATCTTCTGGATTGCGGTCTCGCGGCCCAGCGTGCAGCGCAGTTCGGGCACGAACGGGCGCGCCGTCAGATGCACGAGGTAGGTCTCCCCGTTCGGCAGGTCCACGTAGCTGCCGTGACCGGACTTCTGCAGCACGGACTGCGGGTTGAAGTACTTGGGCTTCAGGTGATCCGGATCGGCTCGCTCGTTGGATTCCTCCGGCTGCGAGGTGACGATTGCGCCGATCGGATCGGGCTCGTAGGGGCCCCAGACGTTGCGGGAGCGGCCCATCGTGACGGCGTGGTTGTAGCCGGTGCCGCCCTCGGCGCACATGATGTAGTACCAGCCGTCGCGCTTGGTCAGGTGCGGGGCCTCGATGCAGCCGCGGTCGGTGGCGCCGCGCCAGATGCGCTTCGGGTAGCCGACGACGTGCTTGGTCTTGGGATCGTACTCGACGCAGCAGATCACGCCCGGCTTCTCGTAACCCTCGCGGGTCTCCCATTCGAGCGAGACGACGTATTTTTTGCCGTCGTCGTCATGCAGGATGGAGGCGTCGAAACCGGAGGAGGTCAGGTAGACCGGTTCGCTCCACGGGCCGGTGATGTCCTTGGCGGAGATCAGGTAGTTGTCCACATCGAAGTAGCGGGCGTTCATCGAGTTCATGACGCCGTAGACCACATAGAAGAGGTCCTCCTCCTCGCAGTAGGTCAGGCAGGGGGCCCAGATGCCCTTGGCGGAGGGCAGCTTGGTCAGGTTCGGGTCGGCGTCGTTGGTCAGCACATGGGTCAGTAGCTCCCAGTGCTTCATGTCCTTGGAATGGTAGATCGGGATGCCGGGGAACCATTCGAAGGTGGAGACGGCCACGTAGTAGTCGTCGCCCTTGCGGCAGATGGCGGGGTCGGGGTTGAATCCCTTGAAGATCGGATTGTGCAACATCATTGTTTCCTTTGTTGAAGCTGTGTCCTTGCGGTTCGTCGGCAATGCCGACGGTGCGGCCAGGCCGCCCGCACCGGTGACGACGCGGGCGGCGGAACGGTCACTTGTGGTCGACGGGGTACCAGTCCTGGGCGATGCAGCGGCCGAGATCCCAGGAGTCCCAGCCGACCCAACCCGGGGTGTTGACGGTGTCGGTGAGCAGCTTGTAGTTCCAGTAGTACTGGCCGGCGCCCTTGCTCCAGGCGTTGAGCTGAGAGGCGGCGACGCCCTGGTACAGGTCGCGCTTCTCCTGCGCGCTCAGGGTTTCGGCGGCGGCACCCTCCTCGCCGTTGAGCACGGACTGCCCGCCATGGGTGTCCACGCCGCAGCCGGCGGAGTTGAACAGGCACCATTCGCCGACGATGACCGGCACGTACTCGCTGACTTCGGCGATCATCGGCGCGTAGGTGTTGCGCACGAACTCGTCGTACCCTTCGGCGGTCTGCGGGCAGCCGGCGATCTCGGCCATCATCAGGTACTGGTGGGTGTCCAGGATCACGTTCTTCAGCTCGGGGTTGGCGAAGAACTCCTTCCATTGGTAGATGTCGAAGCCGTCGTGGAAGACCACGGCCTTGTCCTCCGGCAGGCCGCCCTCGCCGCGCAGACGGCGGTAGGCGGTCATGTAGAAGTCCTTGAGCCAGTCGAATTCGATCGGCCCAGTGCCTTCGGCCATCTCAGGATCGACGGCCTTGTACCGCTCGGTGACGTTCATGGAATCCCACGAGGCGGTGGTATTCGGCTCGTTGATAACCTCGATGCCCATCAGGGCCTCGCGCGTGCCGTAGCGCTGGGCCAAGCGCTCCAGCACGGTCAGCACGAACTCGACCTCGTCGGGCAGCTGCGCCCACTTGCACACGCCGGACAGGCCGCCGTTGTCGAAACCGTTCTGGCTCATCGGGGCGGTGTGCAGGTCGATCAGGATGCTCAGCCCGTACTTCTCCGCCCAGTTGAACGCCTTGTCGAGCTCCTCGACGCAGCCGATGAACGGCGGGCGGTCGCCGAAGATGAAGTACGGCACCGGGATGCGCACCGAGCTCAGACCCCACGATTTGATGGTGGCGAAGTCGCGTTCGGTGATGTACTCGGCGCGGTGGGTCTTGATACGGGCCTCGTAGACGGCCGGGTCGAGTTGGGTGGGCAGGTAGTATTCGTCGTCGGCGGTGGTGCCGTCGAACAGGGCCGGGTTCATCCACTTCTCAAGGACGAGCCAGTTGCCCAGGTTCACGCCGTTGATGAAGGTGTTGGTCATGATTGCTCCTTTGCGTAATGACTGGTTGGTTTACTTGACGTTTTTGATGAGCATGATGA
>NZ_DGVO01000033.1:13543-15506 GCF_002394995.1 Bifidobacterium sp. UBA4282 | reverse complement strand
GGATCCAACGTGATCCGCCACAGCCGCGAACCGGGCCGCCACAACGCCACCAGCAGCGCAATCGCCACCATCGCGGCCACGCGCAGCCAATCGAAGGAGAACGGCACACGCACATTGGCGTGAACCGCGGCGATCGGCACCACCGACCCGGCCGATTCGGCGATCCACAGCCGCACGGTGTCGTTCGCCCGCACCTTCAGGTACAGGGAGCGCGGCGCGCTGACCGCCACCGACGTCATCCGTCCCGCATGCCCGTCGCCATCGGCGCGCACGTACACCGTCCGATAGGGGGCGTCCGCCGCGTCCGCCGCAGCGAGCACGTCCCGGGGCACCGGATCGATGCGGATATAGGAGGACGTGCCGTCGGCGGGCACATCCAGATACGCCTGGGTCTGGTCGGTGACCACCAGCATGCCGTCCTCGCGGCGCTCCAGACCCAGTCCCATGGCATTCGACGCCGACGCCGTGTCCGTACTGGCGGCCAACGTGGTCCAGAACGGCAGGTTGGCCGCCACGCATTCCAGGCAGGCGATGACCACGGCCACGATCAGAACGGCCAGCAACGGGCGGCGGTGTCGGGAAGAGTTCACCTGATTATTCTAACGGCTTCATGTCTGAGTGAATTGGGAGAATGACAACCATGTCTTCATTCAACTCCCGATCTGGCCTTGCGCGGGCGCGTCATGGCGTGCGCACGATCCTTGAGATGCTCCGTACCCTGGCCGGCTCCGTAACGGGGAACCGCCCGCATGGTGCGCCGCAGGGCAACGCCTTCGAGAAGGCGGTCCGCTCGCCCGAGGACATGTTGGGGGAGTTGAAGCGGCAGGCGATGACGCTCACGCCGCTGGTCAAGCGCCGGCTGTTCGACGGCTTCGACGGCGTGCCGGAGACGCTGCGCCTGGGCTGGGCGCAACTGCCCGGCAACGGGTCCAGGTCGTTTTCGCTCGGCGTGTTCGTGGGGCGTGACCGGTTCTGCCAGATCGCGCTCGCCGACGCGCAGGGGCGCGTGTTCGTGGGCGACGATCCGAGGATGGACACCCACGGCATGGAGCCCCGGTTCATGTTCAGCCGGGAGGAGGAGGTGACGCTGCCGTCCGTTCCGGGTCATGAACGGGACGGGAGACGCAGGGCGATCCGCGGCGGCGTGGTGGGCCGCGACGCGCGCGGGCGGATGATGTGGCTGGCCGCATGGCTGAAATCCGGCAACCGGTACACGCTCGAACAGATGCGCGCGAACCTGCCCGAGTCCATGCGACGCGACCTGGAATACCGGGACGCGATCGCCATCGCGTTCTTCGCCGCGTACATGCTGCCGCAGATGCAGGGGCTGCTGCTGGGATTCGGCTCGGGCAACATCTTCCGCAGGCTCAACCGGGAGGCGCCGATGGGGGCGATCCGCCGTTCCCTGCGCGACACGATGGAGGCCCGCGCGCACGGGTTGCGCGCCTCCGGGCTGGAGGACCACTTCGCCGACCTGATGCGCGAGGCCGGCGTGCTGGACGCCACGACGGGGCTGGAGGCCGTGCACGGCGCCGAACCGCTGCACCTGTACACCTCCACCTATTCCGGCTGCTACTTCTTCGCATGGGACGCCACGATGACGTTCGGTCCGGTGCTCAAATCCCTGAGGATCGAAGGCAACCTCAACCGGTTCGCCGCGGTGAGTGCCTGGCTGGAGCGCAACGCCCGCCTGGGCCTGCAGCCCACGGAGGACACGGTCACCCGGGCCCAGGCCGCGCAGATCGATATGGCGCTGCTCCAGGATCCGGCCCTCATCGCCCTGCACAACGCCGACGGCGACGACATCGACATCGACCCGTTGCGCGACGACGGCATCGCCGCGGTCGTGCGACTGGTGGAGGAGGCTCGCGCCCTCGCCGTCGAGATCGGCACGAAGCACCCCGACCCCGCGCAGACCGCCCACGAACCCGGTCAGGGGTCCGAACCGACGGACGCCGACGGA
>NZ_DGVO01000033.1:4457-13499 GCF_002394995.1 Bifidobacterium sp. UBA4282 | reverse complement strand
TGACGGACGCCGACGGATCGGAATGGGTGTACCGGCAGGCCATATCGCTGCTGCTGCGCCGGCTGCGCCTGCCGTACCGGTTCGACGCGGAGATCCGCTCGAACCTCGCCGAGGGCAACGTGGCCATCGCGTTCACGACTGCCGGCGCCTCGATGATGCCGGAAAGCCGGTATGACGCCGACCGGCACGGCTGGGTGTCGATCGACGAGCACCAGCGCGCCGCGATGAGCTCCGCGTACAACCTACGTGTGGGACTGATGATCGCCGCGCTGAGCTTCGGCGCCGACAGCCGTGTGAGACGCGTGTCGCTGCATATCGATTCAATCGGCCTGGAGGAGGCCGTGGCCGAGCAGGACAGCGCCATCAGCGAACTGATGAGCCAGGCGCTGCACATGTTCGAACGCATCCGCACCTCGGAGGCCGGGTTGGGCGGCGCCAAGGGCGATCCGAAGGACGGTGACGTGCACGGCGACCCCGCGCGCCGGCATATCCTGCAATCCGACGATCCGCTGGAGCAGACCGACGCCGCCGACGCCCCCGGCCGGCATCAGGCGGCGGAGGGCGAGGAGGCGCAACGGGCGGACGAGTCGAATATCGACGCGCAGTTCGAGGACCTGATGCGCGACGTGGACATCGACGAGATGATGTTCGCGGCGCCCGAGGATGTGCAGGACGCCGGCGGCGTGGCGGAAGCCACCGACATCGCCGACGGCGGGGACGATCCGCTGGAGGCGTTGCGGAGCAATCCGACCGTGCGCAACCTGGTGACGGTCACGTTCGGACGCGACGATTTCCTCGCGCTGCTGCGCCGCGACGGGCTCAACCATCCGTTGGAGACCTACCGGCGCTTCGACGCGGTGCTGGACGTCGACGTCGATGGGGGACTGCGGCCGGTGGACGCGCAGTTCGACCTGCGCGACAGCCGGTTCTCCCCGGTCGGATCCCAGGAGGAGCCCGAACTGGCCGAGGCGGTGTTCGCCAGGCCCGTGGCCCGCATCCTGGGCACCCGTGACGTGACGGGCCTGTCGATCCAGCGCGCCGACCTGCTGCAGCGCGGCGTGGCGGAGTTCCACCGGCTCGCCGCGGACGGCTCGATGCCGACCGTGGCCAAGGCGCAGCAGGCGATGGCGCTGATCGAACGCATCGACGACCCCGAACTGACCGCATTGGCCCCGCAGGTGACCAGCGCCCTGATCGACGGCACGGACACCCCCGATTTCGAGTTCAGCCTGTCGGCCGACCTGGACGCCGAACGGCTCAAGGCGCGAGACCTGCTGTTCTCCGGCCGCGCCGAGCAGGCGATCGGGACGGCCGAAGCGGCGCTCGCGCATGTCGAATCGCTGTTCGCCGCGGTGGACGGCGTGCCCCGGTACTTCAACTCGTATGCGGAGCGTGTGGTGTACAACCGCCTGTTCGCCACGCCGGGGGAGCGCACGGTGCTCATCCCGGACAACGTGTTCTACACGCATATGGAATTGGCCGACATCCTCTCCCAGCTCAAGGGCGTGGAGGCGGCGCTGCCGCATCTGAACGCCATGGTCTCCTACGCGCCCGCCTACTCGTTGTCGCATATGAAGCTGGCCGTGCAGCTGGCTCGCAACGAGGATTGGGATTCGGCGCGCGCCGCCTGCCTGAACGCGTTGCGCGTGGCCCTGGACCGCGACGACGCCGCGTTCGCCTACTACCGGTTCGCCTACGCCGAATGGATGCGCGACCAGTTCGAGGTGGCCGCGGCCGCCTACCTGATGAGCGAGCGCATCGCGCCGGGTCGGATCGGCGCGTTGGACGCCGAGCTGAACGAGCTGCTCGCCCGGGCCCATTCGCAGTGCCTGAACGTGCCCGAAAGCGTGGAGGAGGCGGCCAAGGTGCTGGCCGACCATGGCCTGCCGGTATGGCCGCACACCGAGGTCGCCTCGATCGTGCGCAAGGCGGCCCGCGTATGCGTGGACCAGGGCATGTTCGTGCCGGCCCGCACGCTGTCCGTGGCGGCGGCGCGCATGGACGACACGGGCCATGACGGCATCGACGTGGTTCAGGCCCAGTTCCTGCGCTCCCTGAGCTCCTGAACGTCGGGCGGCTTTCCGGTGCCGTCCGGCGGGTCGGGGACCGTTAGAATCGGATGAGTATCGAACAGTCTAGACGCGGGGAGCAACGATGAGCAGGACGCCTTCCAGCCCTGAATCCGAACAGCTGGCGTGGGATTTCGACGTTGTCGATGGCTCAGGGGAGACGACGGTCGAAGCGGAGGTGCCGACCGGCGCGGCCGCGTTCGCCCCCGGGTCGGCGGCCTGGATCGGCGCGCTGCAGGCCAACGACGCGGACGCGATGCGGCTGTCCGCGCTGGATGCGTCCGCATTGGACGCGGATGATGCGGCCCGGCTGTGGGCCAAGGTGGCCGCGTGGGTGGAGTCCGACCAGATCGCCTACTACATCGACGATGCGCCGGTATCCTCCGACGCCGCCTACGATGCGCGCATGCGCTGCCTGAAGGCGCTGGAGGCGGCGTTCCCCTCGCTGGATTCGCCGCAGTCGCCCACGCACCGCGTCGGGGGCACGTTCTCGAACGAGTTCGCCTCGGTCCGGCACCCCTCGCGCATGATGAGCCTGGACGACGTGTTTTCGATCGAGGAGCTGCGTGACTGGTACGACGGCGTGCGCCGCGACCTGGACTGGCCCGAGGGCCGGGCGCTGCCGATGAGCTGCGAGGTCAAGATCGACGGCCTGGCGCTGAACCTCATCTACCGCGGCGGCGTGCTCGAACAGGGACTGACCCGCGGCGACGGTGTGACCGGCGAGGACATCACGCTGAACGTGCGCACCATCGCCTCGATCCCGCAGACCCTGGGCGGCGAGTCCTCGGATATCCCCGACTTCGTGGAGATCCGCGGCGAGGTGTTCATGCGGTGGGACGACTTCCGGGCCCTGAACGATGAGAACGCGGATGCGGGGCGTGCGCCGTTCGCCAATCCGCGGAACGCCGCGGCCGGATCGCTGCGGCAGAAGGACCCGCGCATCACCGCCACGCGTCGCCTGAGCTTCTACGCGCACGGCATCGGCCGGCTCGACTGGGGCGCCGGACGCGCCGCCGGCTCGCACGACGAGATCGCCGACCAGTCGCAGGCCTACGACCTGTACCGCAAGTGGGGCATCCCCGTCTCCCCGCACAACCGCACCGTCTCCACCTTCGACGAGGTCCTGGAGATGATCGACTACTACGGCGAACACCGCGGCGACATCGAACACGCGCTCGACGGCATCGTGGTCAAGGTCGACGATCTGGCGCTGCAGCGCGCGCTGGGGGCCACCTCGCGCGCCCCGCGCTGGGCGGTTGCCTACAAATACCCGCCGGAGGAGGTCAACACCGAACTGCTCGACATCACCGTGCAGGTCGGCCGCACCGGCCGCGTCACGCCGGTCGCCATCCTGAAACCCGTGCATGTGGCCGGCTCCACCGTGGCCCGCACCACCCTGCACAACCCCTTCGAGGTCAAACGCAAGGGCGTGCTCATCGGGGACACGGTCGTCGTGCGCAAGGCCGGCGACGTGATCCCCGAACTGGTCGGACCGGTGCTGGAACGCCGCAAAGGGCGCGAGGATCGGCTGCGCGAATTCGTCATGCCGGAGCGCTGCCCCTCCTGCGGGGCCAGACTCGCCCCGGCCAAGGAGGGCGACAAGGACATCCGCTGCCCGAATGTGGAGAGCTGTCCGGCGCAGCTGACCGAACGCATCATCAACCTGGCCTCGCGCAAGGCCTTCGACATCGAGCACCTGGGCGATCAGAGCGCCATCGCCCTGACCAATCCCGAGGAGAACCGTCCCGATGCGGTGGAGCTGTACGCCCCGCACCTGGGCGGCACCCGGCACGAGATCGTGGTGGCGCCCGGCGAGGAGCCGGCCGACTACGAGCCGGTTCCGGGCCTGACGCTGCCGCCGGCGCAGACCCCCGTGCTGACCAGCGAGGCCGGGCTGTTCGACCTGAACGTGGACGACCTGCGCGACGTGCGCGTCTGGCGCGAGATCCCGATCATCGAGGTGCGCGAAAGCGTCGGAGCGAACGGCACGCGCAAGAAGGTGCGCAGGCGCATCGGCGGCAGCGGGCTGTGGTACCAGACCGAGGCGTTCTGGACCGCGCCGGCCCCCGCCCGGAAGCTCACCGCCAAACAATTGGCCGAACGGGAAGGCGCGTCGGAAACCACGGACGGGCATGTCGGGGAGCCGACGGGTGCGGAGAGCCGTGCCGACTCCGCAGGGGCGACGGCGTATCCGGGGTATGACGTGCCATCCGATGCGGTTGTCGTGCGCACGGAGACGAAGGGGACGGGCGTCCAGCCGATCATCACCCGGCCGATGGAGAACGCGCGCAAGATGCTTGATGAGATCGAGAAGGCCCGGCACGCGGACCTGTGGCGCGTGCTCGTGGCGTTGTCGATCCGACGCCTGGGCCCGCCCACCGCGCGGCTGGTCGCCTCCGCGTTCGGCTCGCTCGACGCGATCGCGAACGCCACCGCGGAGGACCTCTCGCAGATCGACGGCATCGGCCCGGAGATCGCCGAATCGGTGGTGCACTGGTTCGCCGCGGCACGCGAGGACGGCGACTGGCGCGGCGCGATCCTGAAGGCGTGGCGCGCGGCCGGCGTCGGCACCACTGTGGAGACCAACGACCTGCCGCAGACCCTGACCGGCAAGACCGTGGTGGTCACCGGCTCGCTCGAGGACTTCTCGCGAGACTCCGCCAAGGAGGCGATCATCGCCCGTGGCGGCAAGGCGGCCGGATCGGTCAGCAGGAAGACCGACTACGTCGTCGTCGGCGCGAACGCCGGATCCAAGGCCGCCAAGGCCGAGGAACTGGGGCTGCCGATGCTCGACGAGGACGGCTTCAAGCGGCTGCTGGAAACCGGCGAGGCGTGACCGTCGCAGATGATGCGCCGGATCGGTCGATTCGGTGCGGGCCGCCGCCATGGCCAACGGTCGCGGGTTATGCTGAAGGAAGACGTCGGCTCGCAGGATGAGCCCATGGTGTGCAAGGAGGTTGCCATGAAGGTCGTGATCATCGGAGGCGTGGCGGCAGGCGCCACCGCGGCGACGCGTCTGCGCCGGTTGGACGAGCGGGCCGAGATCGTCATGCTCGACAAGGGGCCGCACGTCTCGTTCTCCAATTGCAGCCTGCCGTTCCGACTGAGCGGCACCGTCGACAGCACCGGCAAACTCGTCATGATGACCCCGCAGGCGTTCGCCGCACGGTACCGCATCGGCGCGCGCGTCAACAGCGAGGCCGTCGCCATCGACCGCGACTCGCGCACCGTCCGCGTCCGGAACCTGACCGACGGCACCGAGTACGACGAGTCGTACGACAAACTCATCCTCTCGCCGGGCGCGCAGGCCATCGTCCCGCCCATCCCCGGCGTCGACCAGGCCGACGTGTTCACGCTGAAAACCGTCACCGACGTCGACCGTCTGCACACGTTCCTGACTGAACGCGGCGTGACGCGCGTCAGCGTGGTCGGCGGCGGGTTCATCGGCGTGGAGGCCGCGGTCAACCTCGTCGAAGCGGGGTATCAGGTCTCGCTGGTGGAGGCCGCACCGCAGATCCTGAACACCTTCGACCATGACATGGTCCAGATCCTGCACAAGGCCCTGCTCGACCACGGCGTGAACCTCATCGTCGGCGACCAGGTGACCTGCTGCGACGGCAACGACCTGACCCTGGCCTCCGGACGCGTGGTTGAGGGACAGGCCGTCGTCATGGCCGTCGGCGTCCGCCCGGACACGGCGCTCGCCGCCGACGCCGGACTGGACGTGAACGGGCGCGGGGCGATCCTGACCGACGCCTCCTACCGGACGAACGACCCGGACATCTACGCGATCGGCGACGCCATCGAGGTCACGAACGCGCTGACCCATCGCCCGATGATGCTCCAGCTCGCCGGACCCGCGCAGAAGCAGGCGCGGCAGGTCGCCGACCACATCTGCGGCCGCGCCGTGCGCAACACCGGATACATCGGATCCAACTGCATCAAGGTGTTCGAATGGAACGCGGCCGGCACCGGGCTGACCGCCGCGCAGTGCGAGCGCGAGGGGCTGCGCTACGACTACGCGTACGTCATCCCGCAGGACAAGGTCTCGCTGATGCCGGACTCGCGGCCGCTGCACGTCAAGCTGATCTTCGAGGTGCCGACCGGACGCGTGCTCGGCGCGCAGGCCATCGGTCAGGGGGATGCCGCCAAACGCATCGACGTGGTGGCCACGGCCATCAAGTTCGGTGCCGTCGTGGACGATCTGCGCGATCTGGAACTGTGCTACGCGCCGCCGTTCTCCAACGCCAAGGACCCGGTCAACGTGGCCGCGCTCGTGGCCGGCAACCTGCTGGGCGGCGACTACCGGCAGACCCATGTGGACCAGGCGCGCGCACTCGTGGAATCCGGGGCGACGATCATCGACGTGCGCGAACCCGGTGCCTTCGCCAGGGCGCATCTCAAAGGGGCGGTCAATATCCCGCTCACGCAGATGCGCGGGCGGCTGGACGAGATCCCCACCGACCGGCCGGTGTATCTGAACTGCCGGTCCTCGCAGACCAGCTACAACGCCGTCCGCCTGCTGCAGGGGCACGGGTTCACGAATGTGGTCAACCTGGGCGGCAGCATGCTCGGCATCAGCCTGTACGAATACTTCACCGACGTCACCACCGGCCGCGAGCCGATCGTGACCGCCTACTGCTTCGACTGAACCGGCGCACGGCGCTCCCGCCGGACTGGCCGACACGGCGGGGCGTCGCTCTGGCATGGCGTGCGATCGCACGCTAGGGTGGAAGCATGTCCAAGCACCGGCCGACGCGAGGAGGAGCCATGGAACGGATCGAAGCCGACATCTACGACCGGCTGAGCAAGGTCATCGACCCCGAACTGGGGCGGTCGATCACCGAACTGGGCATGATCCCGGCGATTGAGGTCACGCCCGCCGCGGACGGCGTCTATGACGTGACCGTGCACGTGGAGCTCACCGTGGAGGGCTGTCCGCTGTCGGATGCGATCACCCATCGGATCAACGCGGCGGTCGCCTCCTATCCGGATGCCGACCTGATCCCTCATATCGAGGTCTCCACGATGGACGACGACAAACTCGCCGCGCTCGTGAACAGACTCAAGGCGGAACGGCGGCAGAACCCGTTCACCAAGCCGGGCAGCAGGACCCGCATCTTCGCCATCGCCTCCGGCAAGGGTGGCGTCGGCAAATCGTCGGTCACCGCCAACCTGGCCGCCACATTCGCCGCGCTCGGCTATGACACGGCCGCCATCGACGCCGACATCTACGGATTCTCCCTGCCGTCGCTGTTCGGCGTGACCAGCCAGCCGACCAACCTCAACGGCATGCTGATGCCCGTGACCGCATGGGGGGTCAAGCTGATCTCCATCGGCATGTTCGCCGGGGCCGATCGGGCGATTCTGTGGCGCGGGCCCAGACTGCAGCGCTCCCTGGAGCAATTCCTGTCCGATGTATGGTGGGGGGAGCCGGACGTGCTGCTGCTCGACCTGGCGCCCGGCACCGGCGATATGGCGATCTCGGTGGCGCAGACCCTGCCGAACGCGGAACTGGTCGTCGTCACCACGCCGCAGCCCAGCGCCTCCGATGTGGCCGTGCGCTCCGGGCTGGTGGCGCTGCAGGTGCCGATGAAGGTGCGCGGCGTGGTCGAGAACATGAGCTGGTTCGACTACAAGGGCGAACGGCTGGAGATCTTCGGCAACGGCGGCGGCGAGCGCGTCTCCGATCAGCTGACCCGGGCGCTGGGCTATGAGGTGCCGCTGATGGGCCGGCTGCCGCTGGTCCCCGAGATCCGTGAGACCGGCGAGTCGGGGCGTCCCGCCGTGCTCAATAGGGACGGCTCCCTGAGGACCGACGGTCTGGGCCGCATCTTCAAGTCCGTGGCCGAACGGCTGATGGCCTAGGGCTTGGCCTGGCCGGTATTGGCGATTCCGTCATCGGCGGTTATACTGGAGGGCGGTATGTCGGATGGCCTCCTCATATGCCAGGGAGGCTCAGCGGAAGGATGATCGGGACATTGCTCAGCCGATAGGATGACTGTTGCGGATGGCGATGCGCATTGTGGCGCGCCGCCGCACCATCCTAGGCTTGCAGCAGTCGTCATCGATCCTGTCCGTTTGCGGCGCGCCCGAGAGGAACATCATGGCGCAACCCATCATGCTGACACTATCCCATATCGATTTCACCTATCCGGGTATCCCCGAGCCGCTGTTTGAGGACATCTCGGTCTCCTTCCCCCAGGGGTGGACCGCCGTGCTCGGCGACAACGGTATCGGCAAATCGACCCTGGCCGCCATCGCCACCGGACGTCTCACCCCCGACGCGGGGAGCGTCTCGCCGGCGCCGGTCAGACTGGTCATCGCGGTCTGCCCGCAGTCGACCGATGACGTTCCCGACAACCTTGAGGACTTCGCCGCCGACTGGTCGCCCGAGGCCCTGGCGGTCAGACAGGCCCTGCGTCTGGATGACGACTGGCTGTACCGCTATGACACGCTCTCCGGCGGCGAGGCCAAACGCGTGCAGATCGCCTGCGCGCTGGCCAAGCGGCCCGACCTGTTGGTGCTCGACGAACCGACCAACCACCTCGACCTTGATATGATTGTGTGGCTGGAGGGGTATCTGAGCCGTGGCAACAAGACGTTGCTCATGGTGACGCACGACCGCTATTTTCTGGATCGGGTGTGTTCGGTGATACTGGAAATAGACGACCAAAGTGTCTATACTTATCGTGGCAACTATGCCTACTATCTGGAGAAGCGTCAGGAGCGCNNTGGTGCTCGACGAACCGACCAACCATGTGGACGAGCCGACCCGCAACGCCATCGCCGCGGCGATGGGCGGCTTCCGAGGCATCGGCGTGCTCATCTCGCACGATGTGGACCTGATCGACGTCACCTGCGGACGGAGCCTGATATTCGAGCGCAGACACGTCGGCCACCGCAATGTGACCGTGGCCAACGTCTATCAGGGCGGCTATACGCAGGCCAACGCCCAGCGGCGGGCCGA
>NZ_DGVO01000033.1:331-4374 GCF_002394995.1 Bifidobacterium sp. UBA4282 | reverse complement strand
CGGGCTGCTGCGGTCCGCCCGCCGCGAGCACGAGCGGCTGCGTGGCGCGCAGGCCGAACGTTTCCGGCAGGTGCAGCATGCGAACGCGGCCAGGGACAACGGCGGCCGGCGCATCGACCCCAAGGATCACGATGCGCGCGGCGCCCTGCATCTGGCCAAGGCCACGAGTCTGGACTCCGGCGCGTCACGGGCCTACGTCCAGCTGAACGGACGCATCGCCGCCGCCGAACGCCGGGCGGAATCGCTGACCGTCGCCGCAAAACGCTATGACGGTGACATCTGGATGGATGCCGAACCCAGTCATCGTGCGGAACTGGTACGGATCGGCCCCGGCGTCGTGAGGTTTGGGGATGCGGCGATTGTAGACGATGACGAGACGTTGGCGGACGGCCGGACGCCGACGTGCGGACGCTGAGCATCGCCCAGAACACGACCGGCGACGACGCAAGATCTGCGATGACGCGGCTGGCGGGTCTGCCGGCTGAGCGGCGCGCCCGGGTGCTGTCGTCGGTCGCCCAGCTGAACGCCGACCCGGACAAGCTGCTGACGGGGGAGAGCCCTTCGCCGGGCGCGCTGATCGTCGTCTCGCATGAGCGGTGGTTCATCGAGCGGGTTATCTCATAGTGTGAGATGATTTACGGTTCGAGCTTCGCATAGGTGCGAATCGGATTGGGTACTCGCGCGAACAAAAGGCCCCGGCTCATCCAGCCGGGGCCCATCCCACGCTACAGGTCAGATGTGGAAGTAGAGTTCATACTCCAGCGGGGTCGGAACCAGGCGGGCCTGATCGATCTCGCCGCGCTTCAGGTCGATCCACGTCTCGATCAGATCATCGGTGAACACGTCACCGGCGGTCAGGAAGTCGTGATCCTCCTCCAGCGCGTCCATCGCCTCAGCGAGCGAGCTCGGCACCTGCTTGATGCCGGCATGCTCTTCCGGCGGCAGCTCGTACAGATCCTTGTCGATCGGAGCCGGCGGCTCGATGTGGTTGAGGATGCCGTCCAGACCGGCCATGAGCTGGGCCGAGAACGCCAGGAACGGGTTGCAGGACGGGTCCGGCGCACGGAACTCGATGCGCTTGGCGGCGGGGGAGGTGCCGGCCAGCGGGATGCGGATGGCGGCCGAACGGTTGCGGGCCGAGTACACCAGGTTGACCGGCGCCTCGAAGCCCGGGACCAGACGGTGGTACGAGTTCAGCGACGGGTTGGTGAATGCCAGCACCGACGACGAATGCTTGATCAGGCCGCCGATGTACCAGCGGGCGATGTCGGACAGACCGCCGTAGCCCTGCTCGTCGTAGAACAGCGGCTTGCCGTCCTTCCACAGCGACTGATGGCAGTGCATGCCGGTGCCGTTGTCGCCGGCTATCGGCTTGGGCATGAAGGTGGCGGCCTTGCCCGCCAGGAACGCGGTCTCATGGATGACGTACTTGAACTTCATCAGATCGTCGCCGGCGTGCTGCAGCGTGTTGAAGCGGTAGTTGATCTCCTGCTGGCCGGCACCCGCCACCTCGTGGTGCGAACGCTCAAGCACCAGCCCGACCTTCTGCAGGTTGGCGACCATGTCATCGCGCAGATCCTGGGTGTGGTCGCACGGCGGCACCGGGAAGTAGCCGCGCTTGACGCGATTCTTGAAGCCGATGTTCGGGGTGCCGTCCTCTTCCACGTCGTTGCCGGTGTTCCACGGGGCCTCCACGGAATCGACCTCGTAGAAGGAGCGCTGCATGGAGTTCTCGAAACGGACCTTGTCGAACAGGAAGAACTCGGCCTCCGGCGCGAAGCAGGCGGTGTCGGCGATGCCGGTGGCCTTCAGATAGGCCTCGGCCTTGGCGGCGACCTGACGCGGATCGCGCGAATACGGCTCGTCGGTCAGCGGGTCGACGATCGAGAACGCCACGTTCAGGGTCTTGTGCTTGCGGAACGGATCGATGTACGCGGTCTCGACGTCCGGCACGAGCTTCATATCGGACTCGTTGATGGCCTGGAAGCCTTCCACCGAGGAGCCGTCGAACGGCATGCCCTCGTCGAAGGCATCCTTGAGGAACTCGCTCGCGGGCACCGTGAAGTGCTGCTGGACGCCGATGAGATCGGTGAAACGGACGGAGACGTATTCCACGCCCTCCTGGTTGATCAGCGCCTCGGCATCGGCCTTGGTCTTGATTGCAGTCACTGGACCGCTCCTTTCACATGGGATGGTTACGAGTTCCAAGTGTAGAAGATATGGTTTCGCGTATGCGCCCATTGGGTTACGGGAATGTTTCGTGCCGGCGCGCAAGAGGGGTATGCCGAGGGCGGATAGCGGGCGATCCGATGCTAATTTGAGGTATATCAGGCCTGGAAAGGAGAGGAGGGACGGATGACCCAGGAACGCTACGACGTGACCGGCATGACCTGTGCGGCGTGCCAGGCGCATGTCCAGAAGGCGGTCAACGCGCTGCCGGGTGTCCGGCAGGTGTCGGTGAACCTGCTGACGAACAGCATGACCGTTGAGTACGACGAGTCGGATCTGAACAGCCACCAGATTGTGCAGGCGGTGGAGCAGGCCGGGTACGGTGCCGCCCTCCGGGTCCAGGAGGCTACGGGGAAGGCGACGTCGGGGCCGGCGGAGACGCCTGCGGACAGGGCGCGTCGGCAGTACCGTGCGATGCGACGCCGCGTGGTCTGGTCCTTCGTATTCGCGGTGCCCCTGTTCTACCTGGCGATGGGCCATATGATGGGCTGGCCGCTGCCGGAGATCATGCTCGGTGACAGCAACGCGATGATCTATGCCTTCACCCAGTTCCTCCTGCTGCTGCCGATCCTGGCGGTCAACGCGCAATACTTCAAGGGCGGGTTCACCAGTCTGTGGCATCGCGCGCCGAACATGGACGCGCTGATCGCCCTCGGCGCGGGCGCCTCGGTGGTCTATGGCGTCTACGCGCTGTACAAGATCGCGTTCGACCTGGGCCACGGCGATATGGCGATGGTCTCCCAGTTCTCCCATGACCTGTATTTCGAGGGTGCCGGCACGATCCTGGCGTTGATCACGCTCGGCAAGTTCTTCGAGGCTCGTGTCAAGGGGCGCACCTCCGACGCGATCAATGCGCTGTTGGATCTGCGCCCCAAGCGGGCCACCGTATTGCGTGACGGCGTGGAAAGCGAGATCCCCGCAGAACAGGTGCAGGTGGGCGACGTACTGGTCGTCCGCACCGGGGAATCGATTCCGACGGATGGCGTGGTGCTCTCCGGCACCGCCTCGGTGGATGAGTCGGCACTCACCGGCGAATCCGTGCCCGTCGACAAGCGGGCCGGAGACACGGTGGTCGGCGCCGCCACCAGCCGCAGCGGCTACATCACGATGCGTGCCACCAGGGTGGGCGACGAGACCGCGCTCGCCCAGATCATCCGTCTGGTCGACGAGGCCACGAGCTCCAAGGCACCCATCGCCAAACTGGCCGACAAGGTGGCCGGTGTGTTCGTGCCAATCGTCATCGCGATCGCTGTCGTCGCGGCCGCGGTCTGGCTGGCCGTCGGGCAGACGCCCGAGTTCGCGCTGACCATCGCCGTGTCCGTACTGGTGGTCTCCTGCCCGTGCGCGTTGGGCCTGGCCACCCCCACCGCCATCATGGTCGGCACCGGACGTGGCGCGGCGAACGGCATCCTGATCAAATCTGCGGAGGCACTGGAGATCGCGCACGGCGTGGACACGGTCGTGCTGGACAAAACCGGCACGATCACGCGGGGCGAGCCTCGCGTCACCGACATCGTTCATCGCTCCGACATCCCGGCGAACGATCTGCTGCGCGTCGCCGCCGCGTTGGAGCGTCCGTCCGAGCATCCGCTGGCCAAGGCCATCGTGGCCGAGGGGGAACGACGCGGCCTGACCGGCCCGAATGCCGATGGATTCGAGCAGGTCCCCGGCCAGGGTGTGCGCGGTGTCGTCGACGGCGGGGAATGCCTGGGCGGCAACGCGGCGATGATGGCGGCATCCGGCATCGATATGGCTCCGGTCGAACATGTCCGCGACCGGTTGACCGGCGAGGGGAAGACCCCGCTGTTCTTCGC
>NZ_DGVO01000033.1:0-163 GCF_002394995.1 Bifidobacterium sp. UBA4282 | reverse complement strand
GTGGTCATGCTGACCGGCGACAACGCCCGCACCGCCGAGGCGATCGGCCGACAGGTGGGCGTGGACCGCGTGGTGGCCGACGTGCTGCCGCAGGACAAGGAGCGCGAGGTGCGCCGCCTGCAGGACGAGGGCCGGAAGGTGGCGATGGTGGGCGACGGCATCA
>NZ_DGVO01000009.1:9149-16705 GCF_002394995.1 Bifidobacterium sp. UBA4282 | reverse complement strand
GTCCAACAAACGGGGCGCAGTTCAATGAGGGGGCTGCGTTGTTATCGATGTCTTTCCCTCGCCGGACGGAGCGGCCGGCGAGGCAGACTGCTCCTCTTTACTTGCCGCCCTCGAAGTTCAGCTGACGCCAGGCCTCATAGATCGCAATCGAGGCGCAGTTCGTCAGGTTCAGGCTACGCAGGCTCGGGCGCATCGGCAGACGGACCTGCTCGGCCACATGCGGGCCGAACATGATGTCCACCGGATCCGGGATGTCGCCCGGCTCCGGGCCGAACAGCAGGATGTCGGTCGGCTTGTATTCGATCTCGGTATACAGTTTGGTGGCATGCGCCGTGAACGCGATGATGCGCGAGTTCGGCATCGACTCCACCAGATTCTCGAAGTTCGGGTGCATGACCACATGCGCCATGTCGTGATAATCCAACCCGGCGCGGCGCAGCTTCGTGTCATGCAGGTTGAAGCCCAACGGCTCCACCAGATGCAGGATCGTGCCGGTCACCGCGCACAGGCGGATCGCCGAACCGGTGTTGCCCGGGATGCGCGGTGAGTAGTAGCACAGGTGCGGGGTCACGGTCTCCGCCTGGGCGGCTGCCTCGGCCGAGAGCATGGCGTCCACCACGCTGATCGGATTGCCGTGCGCGTCGGTCACCAGCTCGTCCGGTCCGTAGTTCGATTTCCGGTAGCCGTACTCGTACATCTGCTCGACCTGCGCCTCCGGGGCCTGCGGGTTCGCTGCTTCGTTCGTCATGATTGCCAACATTAGGGACGCGAGCCGACAGGCCGCGGGCGACGCTCATACAGTCGCATATAGTCATGCAGTGTCCCTGCCCGGGAAGCGAACACATGGCGTGGTAGGCGGAGTGTCATGCACAATGGTGGAGTGCCTGAAGAAATCGAACGTGAAGAGCGGCTGCACGTCAGCGCCACGGCGGCATGCCGTCATCTGGCCGCGTGGTGGGAACTGAACGCGCGCGACTTGCCGTGGCGATTCGGCCGTACCACGCCATGGGGCGTGATGGTCTCCGAGGTGATGAGCCAGCAGACGCAGATGAGCCGCGTAGTGCCGTATTGGGAGTCCTGGATGGCCGTCTGGCCGGATGCAGCGGCGCTCGCCGTCGCCTCCACCGCCGAGGTGATCACCGCCTGGGGACGGCTTGGCTATCCGCGGCGGGCGTTGCGATTGCAGGAGTGCGCCCGTGTGGTGGCCGAGGAATACGCCAACGAGCTGCCCCATACGTATGAGGAGTTGGTGGCCCTGCCCGGCGTGGGCGACTACACGGCCTCCGCCGTGCTGAGCTTCGCCTTCGGCGAGCGCGTTGCGGTCATCGATACGAATATCCGCCGCGTGCTGAGCCGGGTCTTCCTCGGTATGGAGTCGCGCGGGGGCACGGCCTCCCGGACCGAGCGCGAATTAGCCGAGCGCGTGCTGCCCGAGGAGATGCCGGAGCGGGATGCTTCGGGTTCGTCGGTGATATGGAACCAGGCGGTTATGGAGTTGGGGGCCACGGTCTGTACGGCCAAGGCGCCGCAGTGCGGCGACTGCCCGTTGCGGGGCGAGTGCGCGTTCCTGGCGGCGGGGCTTCCCGGGCTGGGGGAGCGGCGCACCCGGCCGCGCCAACGGTTCCAGGGCACGGACCGTCAGGTGCGGGGCATTATCCTGAACGCCTTGCGGCAGGCCGCCGCACAGGCGGCGCGTGGTGTGGCGGACGGCCGGCTCGAAACGGGCGCGCCTGGTGCCGTGCCGAGATCGCAAATCGAACAGTTGTGGCCGGATCATGTGCAGCTGGATGCCTGCATCGCCTCGTTGGACGAGGACGGTCTGCTGGACATGCTGCCCGACGGCTCGCTGCGCCTGCCGCAGTGAGGGAGGAAACGGCATCGGACGTATCAGTGACGTATCAGTATGGTGTGAAAATGGCGATGACGGGCTGGGAACGTCGCTGTGGCGCGCACGCCCCCTTTAGACTAATGTGTTATGGCCACACGTACACCAGCGCGCACCGGTAAGCGGCGCAAACGCAAACTGAGCGAGAAGCAGCGCCGTATCTATCGGAGGCGTCGTATTGTAGTCGGCGTCGTGCTGGTGCTGGTACTGGCGTTGGTCGGGTTCTGCGTGTACAGCATCGGCCGCGGCGCGTTCGCTGTGGGGGCATTGGTGGCGGGCCATGACGTGGGCATCGCGCGCAAGGCCGTGCCCGATCCCACGCCCAGCACCGGCGTGCGCGATTGCGTGGAGGATAGCATCTCCTTGGAGCTGTCCACCACGACCCAGACCGTTCCCGTGGGCGGGTCGATCGATTTCGCCGCCGGCATTGTGTACAGCGGCACGGTCAGCTGTCTGATCGATGGGTCGGATGCGAATCGCGTGCTGACGATCACCTCCGGGGATGATCAGATATGGCGGTCCGATTCCTGCCCGGTCGAATCCCGCATGCTGATGATGGCGCAGGGGGATGAGGATATCCAGACCATGCGGTGGAACACGAACCGTTCCGGGAAGGGGTGCGTGGACGACGCCGATCTGCCGAAGGTCGCGGCGGGCACATATATGGCGCAGTTGAGCCTGAAGGACCATCCGGAGGTCGTCAGCCAGCAGGTGCCGTTCATCGTGCAGTAGGGGAGAAGCCGCGGGCGATGGGCCAGTGCGCCATGACGCCGTCGGGAAGGGTATGGCGGCGGATCGGTGCCACGGTGCGTCGCGTCGGTACGGCGGTGCGGCAGTGTGGCAGTGCAGGACCGCGCCCGCCTCAGACGGGACACGCCTGGATTGTCAGGCGTGTCGAGGTGCGGTAGCATAATGTGTTTGCGTATATGCATGTCATATGGCGGGCATGCTGACAAGGAAGAAGCGCCCGCGAACAGGCATATGGCGGCCGTCCAAGCGCTTCTGGGGAATGATACCGAAGAACCAAGCGAGCGATAAGGAACGTCCATTGGCTGCCGAACAAGCTACGACGAGTACCACCACCATCATCGCACGCGCCGACCAGCATGACATCGATCTGCACAAGGCGTCGGACCGTGTGAACTTCGGCTCCATCCGCGAGCCCATTGATGTGCCCTACCTGCTGGGCGTGCAGACCGACAGCTTCGACTGGCTGATCGGCAACGAGCGCTGGAAGCAGCGCGTGCAGGAGGATCTGGAGAACGGCACGAACACCGTGCCGCATGTCTCGGGCCTGGATGAGGTCTTCCAGGAGATCTCCCCGATCGAGAACTTTGCCCAGACCATGTCCCTGACCTTCTCGGATCCGTACTTCGAGGAGCCGCGCCACACCGTGCAGGAGTGCAAGGAGAAGGACTACACCTACTCCGCGCCGCTGTACGTGAACGCCGAATTCGAGAACGGCGACACCGGCGAGATCAAGTCCCAGACCGTGTTCATGGGCGACTTCCCGCTGCAGACCCCGCACGGCACCTTCATCATCGGCGGCACCGAGCGTGTCATCGTCTCCCAGCTTGTGCGTTCCCCGGGCGTCTACTTCGACCGCACCCCGGACCGCACCTCGGACAAGGAGATTTTCGGCGCGAAGATCATCCCGAGCCGCGGCGCCTGGCTGGAGTTCGAGATTGACAAGCGTGACGTGCTCGGCGTGCGCGTGGACCGCAAGCGCAAGCAGTCCGCCATCGTGTTCCTGATGGCCATCGGCATGACCAAGCCGGAGATCCGAGAGGCGTTCAAGGGCTACCCGCTGGTGCTCGACGCGCTCGACAAGGAGACCATCGAGACCCAGGACGAGGCGCTGACCGATCTGTACCGCAAGATCCGCCCGGCCGACACCGCCACCCCGGAGGCCGGCAAGAACCTGCTGGAATCCTTCTACTTCAACACCAAGCGTTACGATCTGGCGCGCGTCGGCCGCTACAAGATCAACCGCAAGCTCGGCCTGGAGGCGGACTACAACGACCGCAGCCTGAGCCGCGAGGACATCATCGCCACCATCAAGTACCTGGTGACCCTGCACGCCGGCGACAAGACCTTCCCGGGCCGCCGCGACGGCGAGGACATCGAGCTGCGCGTGGACGTGGACGACATCGACCACTTCGGCAACCGCCGCATCCGCCAGGTCGGCGAGCTGATTCAGAACCAGCTGCGCACCGGCCTGAGCCGTATGGAGCGCGTGGTGCGCGAGCGCATGACCACGCAGGACGCCGAGGCCATCACCCCGCAGTCGCTGATCAACATCCGTCCGGTGAACGCCACCATCAAGGAGTTCTTCGGCACCTCGCAGCTCAGCCAGTTCATGGACCAGAACAACCCGCTGGCCGGCGTGACCAACAAGCGCCGTCTGTCGGCCCTGGGCCCCGGCGGTCTGTCGCGCGACCGCGCCTCCATGGAGGTGCGAGACGTGCACCCGTCCCACTTCGGCCGTATGTGCCCGATCGAGTCTCCGGAAGGCCCGAACATCGGTCTGATCGGCTCGCTGGCCACCTTCGGCCGCATCAACCCGTTCGGCTTCATCGAGACCCCGTACCGCAAGGTCGAGCACGGCCACGTGACCGATGACGTGGTCTACATGACCGCCGACCGCGAGGTCGAGCACGTCATCGCCCAGGCCAACCAGGAGCTGGACGAGAACGGCAACTTCATCTCTAAGGACGCCCTGGTGCGAGACGCCGCCGGCGAGGCGGAGGACGTGCCGGTCGACATGGTCGACTACATGGACGTCTCCCCGCGCCAGATGGTGTCGGTCGGCGCCTCGCTGATCCCGTTCCTGGAGCACGACGAGGGCCACCGAGCACTGATGGGCACCAACATGCAGCGTCAGGCCGTGCCGCTGATCGAATCGGAGCGTCCGCTGGTGGGCACCGGTTCCGAGTGGCGTTCCGCCATCGACTCCGGCGACGTGATCCTGTCCGAGAAGCCGGGCGTGGTGACCTACGTGTCCGCGGACATCATCCGCGTGATGAACGACGACGGCACCACCTCCAGCTACAAGCTGACCAAGTTCCAGCGTTCCAACCAGAGCACGTGCTACAACCAGGTGCCGCGCATCAAGAACGGCGAGCGCGTGGAGACCGGCACCGTGCTGGCCGACGGTCCGGCGACCGACAAGGGCGAGATGGCCCTGGGCAAGAACCTGCTGGTGGCGTTCATGCCGTGGAACGGTTACAACTACGAGGACGCGATCATCGTCTCCCAGCGCCTGGTGCAGGACGACACGCTCTCCTCGATCCACATCGAGGAGTATGAGATCGACGCCCGCGAGACCAAGCTGGGCGCCGAGGAGATCACCCGCGACCTGCCGAACGTCGGCGAGGACGCGGTGGCGAACCTGGACGAGCGCGGCATCATCCGCATCGGCGCCGAGGTCGAGGCCGGCGACATCCTCGTCGGCAAGGTCACCCCGAAGGGCGAGACCGAGCTGACCCCGGAGGAGCGCCTGCTGCGTGCGATCTTCGGTGAGAAGAGCCGCGAGGTCCGCGATACGTCGCTGCGCGTGCCGCACGGCGAGTCCGGCACCGTGATCGCCGTCAAGGAGATCACCCGCGCCGACGCTGAGGAGGACGGCGACGAGCTGCCCAACGGCGTGAACCAGACCGTGCGCGTGTACATCGCCCAGCACCGTAAGATCACCCAGGGCGACAAGCTCGCGGGCCGTCACGGCAACAAGGGCGTCATCTCCCGCATCCTGCCGGAGGAGGACATGCCGTTCCTGGCGGACGGCACCCCGGTCGACATCATGCTCAACCCGCTGGGCGTGCCGAGCCGAATGAACCTGGGCCAGGTGCTGGAGATGCATCTGGGCTGGGTGGCCCACGCCGGCTGGGACATCACGGTCGATCCGGAGCTTGAGGCCGAATGGAAGAGGTACGTGCCCAAGGGCGCCGAGAAGGGCGAGCCGGGCACCCCGGTGGCCACCCCGGTGTTCGACGGCGTCAAGCAGGAGGTCCTGCACGGCCTGCTCAAGAACACGCTGCCTGACCGCGACGGCAACAAGCTCGTCGGCGAGAACGGCAAGGCCACGCTGTTCGACGGCCGTACAGGCGAACCGTTCCCCAAGCCGATCTCGGTGGGCTACATGTACATGCTGAAGCTGCACCACCTGGTCGACGACAAGATTCACGCCCGTTCCACCGGTCCGTACTCGATGATCACCCAGCAGCCGCTGGGCGGCAAGGCCCAGTTCGGCGGCCAGCGCTTCGGCGAGATGGAGGTGTGGGCCCTTGAGGCCTACGGCGCCGCCTACACGCTGCACGAGATGATGACCACCAAGTCGGATGACGTGGACGGCCGCGTGCGTGCCTACGGCGCCATCGTCAAGGGCGAGAACCTGCCGCCGGCGGGCATCCCCGAGTCGTTCAAGGTGCTGTTGAAGGAGATGCAGTCCCTGTCGCTGAATGTCGAGGTGCTCAACGCCGAAGGCCAGGCCATCGACATGAAGGACGAGGACGACGATCCGATGTCTGCCTCCGACGATCTGGGCTTCAACATCGGCGCGCGCCCCGACGCCGCCGCCAAGGAGGACCAGGCCGTCGAGGAGCCCGAATACCAGTGATTCCCCGGGTCGCCGGCCACAAGCCGGCCGGCGACCCCATGAACGTCAAGAAACACAACTTCAATAGACAGGAATACAAGTGCTGGACGTCAACGCATTTGACAAACTGAGGATCGGCCTGGCCACCGCCGACGACATCCGCAGCTGGAGCTACGGCGAGGTCAAGAAGCCCGAAACCATCAACTACCGCACCCTGAAGCCGGAGAAGGACGGTCTGTTCGGCGAGCAGATCTTCGGCCCGACCCGCGACTGGGAGTGCGCCTGCGGCAAGTACAAGCGCGTGCGCTTCAAGGGCATCGTGTGCGAGCGATGCGGCGTGGAGGTCACCAAGTCCCGCGTCCGCCGCGAGCGCATGGGCCATATCGAGCTGGCCGCCCCGGTGACCCACATCTGGTTCTTCAAGGGCGTGCCGAGCCGTCTGGGCTACCTGCTGGACATCGCGCCGAAGGACCTGGAGAAGGTTATTTACTTCGCCGCGTACATGGTCACCAAGGTGGACGACGAGCAGCGTCACCAGGACCTGCCCGACCTGCAGGAGGAGCTCGACACCGAGATCGGCAACCTGGAGAAGCGCCGCAACAACGAGATCGAGGAGCGCGCCAAGAAGGTCGAGGCCGATCTGGCCGAGCTCGAGGCCGCCGGCGAGGCCAAGGGCGCCGCCAAGGCCAAGCTGCGCAACAGCGCCGAGCGCGAGATGGCGGCCATCCGCCAGCGCTACGACGATCAGATCCAGCGCATCTCCGCCGTGTTCGACCGCTTCAAGGGTTTGAAGCCCGGCGACATGGAGGGCGACGTGGACCTGTGGCGTGAGATGCAGGACCGTTATGGCGACTACTTCGAGGGTTGCATGGGCGCCGAGGCGATCAAGAAGCGCCTGCAGGACTTCGATCTGGAGGGCGCGGCCAAGCAGCTGCGCGAGGAGATCGACACGGGCACCGGTCAGCGCAAGGCCCGCGCCCTGAAGCGCCTGAAGGTCGTCAACGCCTTCCTGACCACCGGCAACAAGCCGGAGGCCATGGTGCTGGACGTGATTCCGGTCATCCCGCCGGATCTGCG
>NZ_DGVO01000009.1:8813-9024 GCF_002394995.1 Bifidobacterium sp. UBA4282 | reverse complement strand
CGCGTGATCAACCGCAACAACCGTCTGAAGCGACTGATCGAGCTAGGCGCCCCCGAGATCATGCTCAACAACGAGAAGCGCATGCTCCAGGAGGCCGTGGACTCGCTGTTCGACAACGGTCGCCGCGGCCGTCCGGTCACCGGCGCCTCGAACCGCCCGCTCAAGTCGCTTTCCGACATGCTCAAGGGCAAGCAGGGCCGCTTCCGTCAGA
>NZ_DGVO01000009.1:8460-8759 GCF_002394995.1 Bifidobacterium sp. UBA4282 | reverse complement strand
CGTTTCCGTCAGAACCTGCTGGGTAAGCGCGTGGACTACTCCGGCCGTTCCGTGATCGTGGTCGGCCCGGAGCTGCGCATGCACCAGTGCGGTCTGCCCAAGCCGATGGCCCTGGAGCTGTTCAAGCCGTTCGTCATCAAGCGTCTGGTGGACCTGAACTACGCGCAGAACATGAAGAGCGCCAAGCGTCTGGTGGACCGCGGCGACTCCGAGGTGTGGGGCGTGCTCGAAGAGGTCATCGCCGAGCACCCGGTGCTGCTCAACCGTGCGCCTACGCTGCACCGTCTGGGCATCCAGGC
>NZ_DGVO01000009.1:0-8317 GCF_002394995.1 Bifidobacterium sp. UBA4282 | reverse complement strand
GACGGCGACCAGATGGCCGTGCATCTGCCGCTGAGCGCCGAGGCCCAGGCCGAGGCCCGCACGCTGATGCTTGCCTCCGACAACATCCTGAAGCCGGCCGACGGCCACACCGTCACCATGCCGTCCCAGGATATGATCCTCGGCCTGTACTACCTGTCGACCGTGGTCGAGGGCGCCAAGGGCCAGGGCCGCGTGTTCTCCTCGCTGGCCGAGGCCCAGATGGCGCTCGATCTGCACGAGATCGACATGCAGTCCATGGTGCTGATCCGTCTGCCCGAGGACTTCGTGCTGCCCAAGGATTGGGAGCCGCGCGAGCTCAAGGTGGTGGACGCCGAGCCGGGCAGCCCGGACACGGTCCGCGAGGAGCGCTTCCAGGATGGTTCCGTCCTGTTCGCCACCAGCTACGGCCGCATCCTGTTCAACGAGACCCTGCCGACCGACTACCCGTTCGTCAACGAGCAGGTGCCCAAGGGCAAGCTCTCCAAGATCGTCGACGACATCGCGACCCGCTATTCCACCGCCCAGGTGGCCGCCACGCTGGACGCCCTGAAGGATCTGGGCTTCACGCGCGCGCCGTGGTCCGGCGTCACGATGGCGTACTCCGACATCGTGGCCCCGCCGGAGCGCGAGGACATCGTCCACTCGTACGAGGAGGAGGCCTCCAAGGTCAACTCCCAGTACGACATGGGTCTGTTGACCGACGAGGAGCGCCGTCAGGAGCTCATCAACCTGTGGACCGAGTGCACCGACAAGGTGGCCGACGCCATGCGTGAGAACTTCCATGATGACAACAACGTGAACATCATGGTCCAGTCCGGCGCTCGAGGCAACTGGATGCAGATCCGCCAGATCGCGGGTATGCGAGGCCTGGTGGCCAACCCGAAGGGCGAGATCATCCCCCGTCCGGTCAAGTCGAACTACCGCGACGGCCTGTCCGTGCTGGAGTACTTCATCTCCCAGCACGGCGCGCGCAAGGGCCTGGCCGATACCGCACTGCGTACCGCCGAGTCGGGCTACCTGACCCGTCGACTCGTGGACGTCTCGCAGGAGGTCATCGTCCGCGAGGAGGACTGCGGCACCAAGCGCGGTCTGGCGATGAAGGTCGCCGAGCGTGACGACAACGGCAACCTGGTGCTCGTCAAGGCCGCCGACGGTGGCCCGTACTCGCGCCTGCTCGCCGCCGACGTCATCGACCCCGCCGACAACGAGACCGTGCTGTACCACGCCGGCGACGCGCTGTCGATGGATGTGCTCAACGACCTGGTGGCCCACGGCGTGGAGGAGGTCAAGGCCCGCTCCGTGCTGACCTGCGAATCCAAGCGCGGCGTGTGCGCCAAGTGCTACGGCTGGTCGCTGGCCACCAACAAGCTGGTGGACGTCGGCGAGGCCGTCGGCATCGTGGCCGCCCAGTCCATCGGCGAGCCTGGTACCCAGCTGACGCTGCGTTCGTTCCACTCCGGCGGCGTCGCCTCGGCATCCGATATCACCCAGGGTCTGCCCCGTGTCACCGAGTTGTTCGAGGCCCGTACCCCGAAGGGTGAGGCGCCGATCGCCGAGTTCGCCGGCATCGTGAAGGTGGAGGACACCGACCGCGGCCGTCAGGTCACGCTGACCCCGGACGATTCCACGGTCGAGCCGATCACCTACCCGGTGACCCGCCGCGCGCCGATGCTGGTCAAGGACGGCGACCACGTGGTGGCCGGCACCCAGCTGATCGAGGGTTCCGTGGATCCCAAGAAGATCCTGCGCATCCTCGGCCCGCGTGCCGCTCAGGTCAACATCGTGGAGGAGGTGCACAACGTGTACCGTTCGCAGGGCGTCGACATCCACGACAAGCACATCGAGGTCATCGTGCACCAGATGCTGCGCCGCATCACCGTGATCGACTCCGGCGACACCAAGCTGTTGCCGGGCGAGCTGGTGGACCAAGCGAAGTTCCGCGAGGCGAACATGGAGGCCGTGAAGAACGGCGGCAAACCCGCCGCCGGCCGTCCGGAGCTGATGGGCATCACCAAGGCGTCGCTGGCCACCGACTCGTGGCTGTCCGCGGCCTCCTTCCAGGAGACCACGCGCGTGCTCACCGAGGCGGCCCTGAGCCAGAAGGAAGACGACCTGAAGGGCCTCAAGGAGAACGTGATCATCGGTAAGCTGATCCCGGCCGGCACCGGCCTGGCCCGTTACCGCAACGCGGTGGTGGAGCCGGACAAGGCGATCCGCGAGACGATCTACCCGAACTTCGGTTTGGGCGGCGACGAGGCGACCGACTTCTCCGACGCCGACCTGAGCGATGTGGACTTCTCCAGCATCGACTTCGGCGACCTGAAGCTCGGCGACGACTTCAACCCGGACGATTTCCTGAACGATCAGGGCGGCCAGGAGGACTTCGGCGGCGCCGACTTCTCCGACGCCGACCTGGGCGATCTGGGCGATCTGAGCCTGTGACCGCATACGGCCGGCTGACGGTCGTGCGGTGAACCGAGGGCGCATCCCGATGGGGTGCGCCCTCGTCGTATATGCGGCGTGTCGCTCCTGGAGCGTTGCGGGCAGCGGGGTTCGTGGTGCCGGTGGACGGCGTGTCCGCAGTCCGGTTGACACGGCGGCGGCCATGCCCGTACATTGGGAGTGGGGGAAAGACATGGAGCCGGCTGCACCGTTCATCCGGTCACATGCGGAGCTACGGGGTACAGGCAACGCATGTGGAAAGGCAATCGTCATGGTAGCTGAGGGGACATTGGTCGGGGGACGGTACCGCATCCTGACACAGGTCGGCATCGGAGGCATGTCGACGGTGTATCTGGCTATGGACGCATCACTGAACCGGCGGTGGGCGGTTAAACAGATGCGCGACGCCAGCTCGGCGGAGCGGCGTGACGTGATGCTGCGCAGTCTGACGGTGGAATCGGAGATGATCGCGCGTCTGGACCATCCCGCGATCCCGCGCATCGTTGACCTGATCGACGATGATACGGGTGTGTTCGTGGTCATGGATTTCGTGGAGGGGCAGACGTTGCGCACCCTGCTGGAGCGCGAGGGGCCGCAGGACGAGGCGCTGGTGGTGGATTGGGGCATCCAGCTGTGCGATGTGCTGGATTACCTGCATCGCCGTACGCCGATGGTGGTGTTCCGCGACATGAAGCCGTCCAACGTCATGTTGACACCGGACGGCATGGTCAAACTCATCGACTTCGGCATCGCCATCGAACAGGGGGAGACCGGCGAGAACCGTGACGGCATCGGCGACGGCCGGCGATTGGGCACGCCGGGGTATGGTGCGCCGGAGCAGTTCGAACCCGGCGGTGTACTGGATGCCCGTGTCGACATCCATGCGTTGGGGGCCACGCTGTTCCAGTTGCTGACGGGCGTGCATCCGCGCGAAGGTATCGTGCCGATCCGCCGGATCCGCCCGGAACTGTCCACGGGGCTGGAGCATGTAATCGCAAAAGCCACCTCCCCGGAACCGCAGCAGCGGTACGCATCCTGCGCCGAATTCGCCTATGCGCTCGGGCACTGCCGGGACGAAGAGCGTTCCAGACGGCGGACACTGCTGCGCCGGTGGCGTATCTTCGCTGGAACCGCCGCCGCTTCGGTCGCGTGCCTGGCGTTGTCCGCGGGCTCGCTGCTGGCGGCGGACCATGAACGAAACGGCGACTACACGCATTGGATGCGTCAGGCCGAGCAGGCCTCCGCCGATCCCGTCGCGGAACAGGCATGCCGCCGCGCCGCCGAGATTCTGCCCGGAAGTATCGAACCGTATCGGCGTCTGATTGACCGGTATACGGCGGATGGCGTGTTCTCCCAGGCCGAGGAGGCGACGTATACGGCATTGCTCAACCGTCACGCCGACGCACTGCGGTCGGACCGGACCGCATGGGCGCAGCTGTGCTTCGACACAGGGCGGCTGTACTGGTACTACTACGCCGTGGAACCGAACGACGCCGATGCCGAGGGATCACGCATGGCACGGATCCGTGCGGCCGCGCCATGGATGCGCGATGCCGCGGAGACCGAAACGTTCGAAGAGACGGCGCTCGCCGGCATCTATGCGGGCATCGCGGAATTCAACGTGCGTATCGTGCCGTTGATCAACGAAGGTCATGACGGCGGTCGGTACCAGCCGTATTTCGGGCTGCTGCAGCGGCTGGTGGAGTCGGCCTCGGCGCAGCGGAGCGAGGTGATCCGTCTGGAGGCGGCGAATCTGGCATTGGATGCCCTGCTCACCTATCCGCGGAAATTCCGGGCGGACGGTGTTCCCCGGAAGGATATGGAGCGGCTGTGCGCTCGGGCCGGCGACGTGGCCGAAACGACCGACACCACGGCTGATGCGCATGATGACGCCAGGGACCGGGCGTTGGGGAGCGTGCCTGTGGTGCTGCAGGCCATTGAGAACGCGTATATGGATCATAAGGGGGATCTGCAATGAGCGGTTATGAATGGTTGGGGATGGCTGCCGTGGTATGGCTGGTGATGGCCGTGGCGCTGGCGGTGGCAGCAGTGGTGATGCACCGCAGATTCGACGTGCCCGCCGTGCGGCGTGCGTTGAATGGTACGTCCGCACGTCAGGAGATCGCGTGGCTGCGCGGCATCAGACCGGGCGCCTGGCGGTACTCCGACATACTGGCCACGAGGAACGCAAGGCGTGCATCCGCCGAAACCTCACGCCCGGCCGGGTCCGCGCAGTCGTCGGCATCGAAGTGTGGGGCGCATGTGGTCGGTGCGGTGGCGAGCACGCCTGTTGTGGCGGTCGACCGTACCATGCTGGCCGACGGTACGGTGGTATCTGATGGCACGATGTTGTCTGATGGCACGGTAGCTGCCGATGACACCGTAGTGGCTGACGGTACCGTGGTGTCTGACAGTTTGGCGGTGTTCGACGACGCTGTGATGGCTGGTGGCAGGGCGGTGTCCGATGATACGGTGTCCGCCGATAACACCGTGGTGGCTGGCGGCATCCGACGCAGGGCAATGGTGCTGACATCCGCGGCGGTGGCCATGGCCGCCATGGGCGTCGCATCATCCGCAGCTTCCGCGGCCGATTATCATACGTCGACGCCGCAGACCGTGACGGCCGTACGCACGTTCGCCGTCCCCGATGATCGGCGGACCATCCCGATCCGGGATGCGGCTTCGCTTGGCCAAGTCTCCTACCAGGGCGATGATTCTCACGATCTCCGAAACGGCAACGAGGTCATCGCATGGGGCGAGGACACGTCGCGTCGGGTGTGCATCATCATGGCCGACGGATACGGCCAGCCCCAAGCCATCAGTCTCACCGGCTCCTATCTCGATCTGGACGGCGAAGCGCAGCCTCTTCAATCGCAGGACTACCGTGTTACGACGGTGGATTCCGCGGAAGGCCGGGCCGGGTCCGCCGCCGTTGAAGTGACCCTGATCACTCCCGGAAGCTACGACTTCAGCGATATCGCCATCCACATGGGAGGCGATGCGACATCGTATACAATCGGCGATCTGGACGGCTCGGACTGTCTGCCCCAACCATTGACCATCGGGGAGCCCGCAGGTGGCGTTGCCGCTGCGCTGACGGCCGTCACGTCATCAGGCGACGCGAAAGGCCCATGGTATGCCGAGGCGCCGAAGGTCGGCTTCACCGTTACCGGCAATCGGCTGCTACCCAGAATCCTCGAAGTCCTTCAGCAACAGGACGCCACCAGCACGGCACCGGTGGTAACCGCCGTGCGGGGCGAGGATCCGTATGGCAGTATCACAATCGGCGATCTGCGCATCGAGGACGACGGTCGCATCGGTTGGGCGGACACACAGCCGCACGCCGACGGCTGGTACCGCTATACGGTGCACGAGCGGGCGTCGGAAGGCATCATGGGGTATCTGCTCGGCACTGTGCGGGCCGCCGAACTCGATTTCGGCGTCGACACCATCGCCCCGACCATGCAGGGGGTGTCGGCGCTGCCGCCGAACACCACGTATGACGGCCAATCCATACACGCCGCAGTAGGTGAACGGACCATCGGCATCATCGTGGATGATGCCTCCCCGGCGGCCGATGCCGAATCCCCGGTATCCGGGGCGGGCACGCTCCGAGCCGTCATCCCCGCACCCACCGATTTGTACGGGAATGTGATCGACGGCGGCACACCCGTGGAGCAGCATATTGCCGTCGATCCCGCCAGCGGTCAGGCCGTCATCACCTTCAGCCAGGAGGGATTGTACGAGTTGGACGCGGTGCGGGTCATGGGCATGGATCAGGCCGGCAACACCACCGAAACGACCTTGCGCGCGCTCCTGTCCGAAACGGATGCCTCGATATTGGTCGTCATCGCTCAGGGGGCGCCGCAGGTCGACGCCATGACGCTGATGGACCGTGCACCGGAACATCGTCAATCGACACGGCAAGGGTACTACCGGGGCGACGTGTCCGTCACCTGCACCGTACATGATCCATGGTTCCCGTTGGCCCGTAACGCCACCGACGCCACAACCGTCGATGCCGACCTGTTCGCCGAGAGCACGGTCGAACACAGCGGCCACGGTCGGACGTTGGAGGCGCTGACCATCCGGAACAAGGGGTGGAACAGTCAGGACGGCATGCAATGGTCCATCACCGCGCCGGTACGTGTCGCGGGAGCTCGGAGCGTGTCGGAGGGCCGATACGCCATCGGATTGTCCTATCAGGGACTGCATGATGCCGCCGCCTCCGCCACCATATCCGAGGACATGTTGATGGACGGCACGCATTTCATCATCGACTGGACCGCTCCGAGCATCGGAACACTGACACTTGCGGGTACGCCCACGTCATGGCACGGCATCATGTTCGCCGCCTCACACACCGTTACGCTGGATGGCATATCCGACGCCCTTTCTAGCGTGGACGCCGACAGCCCGGCATTCGCGGAGGTGAACGAATACGGCGAACTGGCCGATGGGGATGGGCCGAACATCGATGCCCACACCACCGGGGCCACCCTCGGGAATGACGATCTGGACTATGACCCAATCCGTGGCACGCTCTCATTCCGCCTTGAAGCCGACGGATTCCGGCTCATCGCGGAGGGTACCGCGCTCGCCGTCGCCGATGCCGCAGGCAACTATGCCTCCACTGGTGATTTCTCCGACCAACCGGTGTTCGCGGAGCACGCCATCGACATGCTGGCGGTGGATGCCTCGCCGCCCGAGATCGCCGTGTCCTATGACAATAACGAGGTGCGGAACGAACGGTACTACCGGGCGTGGCGCAACGGCACCCTGACGCTATCCGACGCCAATCTCGATCTGGTCATCGACTGTGATCCGGATCGTGTGCTCATCACCCTGACCCGTGACGGCTCGGAACACCGTGCCATACCGCTATCCGCACTCACACCGGGCGATGACGGGCGAACCTACGGCACGACATTCGCAGCGCAGGAGGACGGTGTCTGGTCCGTCGACGCCGAATTCCACGAACCGGCACCGGAGACGGAAACAGCGGCGCATCATGATCGGTTCGTCATCGATACCACGCCGCCACAGCTCGGCATCGCCTTCGACAATACCGATGCGGCCAATGGCATGTACTACGATGCCCCTCGCATCGCCACCATCACCCAGATCGAACGCAACCTGTCCGAATCCGAATCCGTGATCAGCATCTCCGCCACGGACGGCAACGGCAATGAACAACCGGTGCCGGCCGGCAGCGGATGGGCGTGTACCGACGGTGAACGTCACGACGCATCGTGGACCAACACCGTGACATTCTCCGGCGAGGGGCATTACACGATGGAGATCTCCGCCATCGACCTGGCCGGGAACAAAGCGCAGACGGTGACGGTGCCGGAATTCGTCATTGACCTGACGCCGCCGCATATCGCCATCGACCGTGTGTCCGATGGCACCGCCTATGCGGGAACCGTCGCGCCGAGCATCGAGTGCGCGGACGCGAACCTCGGCGAACAGGGGCTCGACTACACCATCGAAGGGGCGCACAGAGGACCGCTGACCGGCGCCGCCATGCCCGGGAGCCTCGTACGGGAATCCGAAGGCCGGCTCACCGTGACATTCCGGGATTTCGAACGGACCCCTGACACCGACGACGTCTACACGCTCACGGCAACGGCCACCGACAAGGCGGGCAATGTGGCCGAAACCGCCATAACCTTCTCGGTGAACCGATTCGGATCCACCTACGTGTTCAACGCCGGTATGCGGCAGCTGCGCGGGGCCTACCTGCAGCAGGCCCAGGACGTGGAAATCCAGGAGATCAACGTCTCCGGTCTTGCACCCTCCGAGAGCCGGATCACGGTGGTGGCAAACGACAAGGCCGACACCCTCGCCCTGAACCGCACCCCGATTGTTGGAC
>NZ_DGVO01000057.1:0-4660 GCF_002394995.1 Bifidobacterium sp. UBA4282 | reverse complement strand
AGGCCTGCTCCTCCGGCTGCGGCTCGTTCCTGCAGACCTTCGCGCAGTCGATGGGCCTGACCATCGAGCAGTTCACGCAGGCCGCGCTGAACTCCACGCATCCGGTGGACCTGGGCTCGCGCTGCACCGTGTTCATGAACTCCTCGGTCAAGCAGGCGCAGAAGGAAGGCGCCTCGATCGAGGACATCGCCGCGGGCCTGTGCTATTCGGTGGTGCGTAACGCGCTGTACAAGGTCATCAAGCTGCGTGACTCGGGCGAACTGGGCGATACGGTGGTCGTGCAGGGCGGCACGTTCCTCAACGACGCCGTGCTGCGCGCATTCGAGCTGCTCACCGAGCGCGAGGTCACCCGCCCGAACATCGCGGGGCTTATGGGCGCGTACGGCGCCGCGCTCACCGCCCGCATGCACTATGAGGACGGCACCGAGTCCACGATCCTCAAGGGCGAGGAACTCGACAACCTGACGATGACCAGCACGCGTGACGTGTGCAAGCTGTGCCAGAACCACTGCAAGCTGACGATCACCACATTCGCCGACGGCTCGCGCTACGTGACCGGCAACCGCTGCGAACGCGGCGGCGACGCCAAGAAGCAGCGTTCCGACCGGCCGAACCTGTACGACTACAAGTACAAGCGGTGCTTCGCCTACCGCAGGCTCACCGACAAGAAGGCCACCCGCGGCGAGATCGGCATCCCGCGCGTGCTCAACATGTATGAGAACTATCCGTTCTGGTTCACGCTGCTCACCTCGCTGGGTTTCAAGGTCGTGATCTCCGGCCGTTCCAGCCATGAACTGTTCGAGACGGGCATCGAGTCGATCGCCTCCGAGAACATCTGCTACCCGGCCAAGCTGGTGCACGGTCACATCAAGTGGCTGCTCGGCAAGGGCGTGAAGACGATCTTTTACCCGTGCGTGAGCTACGAGGAGAACCTGGTCGACAACACAGACAACCACTACAACTGCCCGGTGGTGGCCAACTATCCGGTGGTCATCGGCGCCAATATGCCCGAACTGCGCGAAGAGGGCATCCGCTACATGCGGCCGTACTTCAACCTGGCCAACCACGAGCTGATGGTCGAGCGCATCGTGGAGGAGTTCGCGTGGGCGAACGTGACCCGCGAGGAGGCGCAGGAGGCCGTCAAGGCCGCCTACGCCGAGGACAAGGTCTTCAAGTACGACGTGCAGCAGGAGGGCCTGCGCGCCTTGGCGTACATGAAGGAACACGACTGCCGCGGCATCGTGCTGGCTGGCCGTCCGTACCACATCGACCCCGAGATCAACCACGGCATTCCCGAGACGATCTGCTCGCTGGGCATGGTGGTGCTCTCCGAGGATTCGATCTGCGAGCTGCAGCCGGGCGAGAAGCTGCATCTGAGCGACTATCTGTCCGAAGGCGAGGAGGATCCGCGCAAGCGCAACGCCAACGGCTTCCGCCACGTGGACGACCGCAAGGTCACCACCCGCATGCCGCTGCGCGTGACCAACCAGTGGGCCTACCATTCCCGCTTGTACGCGGCGGCGAACTTCGTGGCCTCCTATCCGGGGCTCGAACTCGTGCAGCTCAACTCCTTCGGCTGCGGCCTGGACGCCATCACCACCGACCAGGTGGCGGAGATCCTGGCCGACAAGGCCGACGTGTACACCATGCTCAAGATCGACGAGGTCTCGAATCTGGGCGCCGCCAAGATCCGTCTGCGCTCCCTCAAGGCCGCGGTCGAGGAGCGCGAATCCAACGCCGCGCGCGCCGCAGCCGCCGGGTCTACCGATTCGGTCGAGTTCGTCGAGTCCGCCGGGGACGCGACTCCGAAGGCCGGACGGTCCGCGGCATCCGACGCCGAGCTGAAGGCCGCGCAGGATGCGGTCGAATCCGCCAAGGCGCAGCTGGCCGCCGCCGAGGCGGCGCTGGCCGCGGCGCAGCGGCCGAAGACCGGCGAATTCCGCAGGACCGGATCCGAGGCGCCGACCCCGGGCCGGCAGGTCATGCTCGACACCGTCATGCGCGGCAACTCCAAGCTCACCCAGGCGGTCAGGGATGCCTCACGGAACGCCGCAGCGGGGCAGAGCAAGAAGGGAGCGCACAACTCGGCCACGTTGACCAAGTACGCCAACAAGATCCCGTTCGGCAAGTCCATGAAGAAGGACTATACGATCGTGGCCCCGCAGATGAGCCCGATCCACTTCTCGCTCGTCGAGTCGGTGATCCGTTCGGCCGGCTACAAGTTCGACGTGCTCGAACACGCCAACCATGAGGACGTTGAGGTCGGCCTCAAGTACGTGAACAACGATGCCTGCTATCCGGCCATCATGGTCATCGGCCAGCTGATCGACGCGATCCTTGAAGGCAAGTACGATCCGGACAAGGTGGCGCTGGCCATCACGCAGACCGGCGGCATGTGCCGTGCGACCAACTACTTCGGCCTGATCCGCAAGGCGCTGGTGGACGCCGGCTATCCGCAGATTCCGGTCATCGCGATCTCGACGCAGGGCCTGGAGGACAACCCCGGCTTCCAGCCGACCCCGCAGCTGCTGCACCGCGCCATCAAGGCGCTGGTCATCGGCGACCTGCTGATGAAGTGCCTGTACCGTGTGCGCCCGTATGAGGCCGCACCCGGCAGTGCAGACGCGCTGTATCGGCAGTGGGACACGATCGTGCGCGAGACGATCGAGCATCACGGCCGATCCGCCACCGCGGCGAAGACGATCGGCAAGGGTTTCCTGCCGTATCCGACGCTGGTCAAGGAGATCGTGAAATCCTTCGACGCGCTGCCGCTGCAGGACATCCCGCGCAAGGTGCGCGTCGGCGTGGTCGGCGAGATCCTGGTCAAGTACCATCCGGATGCGAACAACCATGTGGTCGACGTCATCGAGTCGCAGGACTGCGAGGCCGTGGTGCCGGGCATCATGGAGTTCATGACCACCCGCCCGTACATCTCGGACTGGAACGAGCACTATCTGGGCAAGGGCGGCAACAAGTTCGCCTATGCGGCGATGCGCTGGGGACTGGACCGTTACCTCAACCCGGTGCGTGCGGCGATCGATCTGGCCGGCGGCAAGTTCCAGCAGGATGAGCCGATGCCCGAACTGGTCAAGAAGGCCGCCGAGGTCACCTCGGTGGGCGTGCAGGCCGGTGAGGGATGGCTGCTGACCGCCGAGATCCTCGAACTGATCGAGCAGGGCTGCCCGAACGTGATCTGCGCGCAGCCGTTCGCCTGCCTGCCCAACCATGTGACCGGCCGTGGCATGTTCGGCAAGATCCGCCGCCTGTACCCGCAGGCCAACATCGTGTCGATCGACTACGACCCGGGCGCCAGCGAGGCGAACCAGCTCAACCGCATCAAGCTGATGATCTCCGCCGCCAAGAAGGCGCATGCGGCCGGTCTGGACAAGCCCGTGGAGGGCGGCCGGACCGACGGCATGGAGACCGCCGACTGAGCCCTCTGATGGAGAGCTCTCCCTGTGGAGGGCTCTCCCTACGGAATTCCTCCCACGGGGTCTTTTCCTATGGACTCTGATACATCGTGACCGTGAACCATTTCGGTAAATCCGCGGAATTCCGCGGATACGGAAGAAGCTTGTGACAGTCGAGATGTGTCAGGGTCCGCAAAGAGATGCTTCCGGGGCTTATTGACCCGGTGCGCTAGACTGGGCGGCATGGTGAAGCAGAAGAGGGTACGCAAGACGCCTGAGGAGCGGATGGGGGAGATCACCCGCGCGGCGGCGAAACTGATCAGCGAACGGGGTTTCAACGGCATCTCGCTGAAGGATGTGGCCGACGAGGTCGGCATGAGTCAGCCTGGTCTGCTGCACTATATCGGCAACAAGGACGGGTTGCTGCAGCTGCTGATCACTGATGTGTACGATGCCTCCGGCACGCCGGACGACTTCCTGGCCTCTGGGTTGCCGGGCAGCGATCCCGAAGCCCCGCTGTTCCCCGCGTATCTGCGGTTTCTGGTGCGCCACAACGCCGCCCGCCGCATGATGGTGCAGCTGTATATGGTGCTGGAGTCCGAGGCGTTCAACCCCGAGCATCCGCTCTATGACTATTTCCGCAACCGCCCGCTGTCGGTCTGGGACTACTACAGCCGGTTCCCGTGGAGCCTGCCGCCCGAGGTCGGCGCCTGGGACGAGACCATGATGCCGGTGGTGCGTCAGTGCATCGAGGCGATGGACGGCATCCAGCTGCGGTGGCTGCGCGAGCCGCCGATCGACATGTATGACGAGTGGCTGGTCTTCGAGCGGATGATCTTCCCTTCGCCGGTCTGGGACCGGTACCGCTGAGCGGGGTTCGCACTACTTCGGGGTTCGGGATTCGCAATGGCGGAATTCCGCCCCTGTCGTTTTGAAAAGCGAGGTAGTGCGAAGACCCTTTCTTATCTAACTTTATCTAACATATCTAAACATTTTAACTAAAAACATGGCTTCAATGGTTATAAACCATTGAAATATCAACATTTAACGCCGTCTAACACATATTCGATAGTCGCTTGACAACCCTTGTGTCATGCGCATATACTCGTATCTACCGAATGGTTGGTAGATACGTTCGACGAGGCTATCCGCCGACCGGAAGGTGCAACAAGTCAATGTAGACAGAGGAAGGTCAATGATGAGTGAGGCTGTTGCTATGAGCAAGGAGGAGCGGCTGGCGGCGCATGAGG
>NZ_DGVO01000044.1:18749-18870 GCF_002394995.1 Bifidobacterium sp. UBA4282 | reverse complement strand
GTGGCTGGAACCGGTGGACGACGAGACGTATTACGCGCTCGACGCCGAGGCGGCCCGCGCCTGAACGATAGGGTGCGCTGAGAAGGACCGACGACGATATGGTCCGCCTGTGATATGAGTC
>NZ_DGVO01000044.1:0-18665 GCF_002394995.1 Bifidobacterium sp. UBA4282 | reverse complement strand
CAAGCCCCGACTCGGTCACCAACGGTTGATTGACGTTGTCTGACACCGGATTATGCCTGATGGGTGTCGTCGCTGCCGTTGTTCCCGTTGTCGTCGTTGCCGTTGCGGCGATCTGGCAGCAGCGACCGCATCGCGTCCGGCACGCCGTCCTTGACGATGTCGATGAGGAACGAGGAAACGAACACCGTGACCAGCGAGAAGGCGATGCGCTGCACCGGGATATAGGTCAGCGACAATCCCAGCACGGTCAGGTCGGTGAACAGGTAGGCGCGTGCGAGCCGCCAGTGCGTCAGATGCGAGATGACGAGCGCCAGCGCGTCGTCGCCGCCGCTGGAGCCGCCCTGGCGCACCACCAGTCCGACGCCGATGCCGACGAACACGCCGCCCAGCAACGCCGCCAACAGCGGCATGCCGGACAGGTCGGGCAGCATCGGCGGGAACAGGTCCCACAATCCGAAGAACAGCGACATCGATGTGGTCGATACGATCGACAGCAGGATGAACCGGCTGCCGAGGAACCGCCAGGCCAGCAGGTAGCAGGTGACGTCCAGCACCGGCGTGGCGATGGACGGCGGGATGCCGAACCAGTGGTCGAGCAGGAGCAGCATGCCGAGCACGCCGCCCTCGGTGATGTCAACGCGCTGGTGGATGTTATGCAGCCCGAATGTGGCGATGGCGGTACCCAACATGATGAGCAGAATGCGCTTGAACGTCAGCGTTTCGGGGATTTTCCGCAACATGTCGTGGACCTTGGCCCATGGCATGGATATCACGTCCCTTGCAGATGCGAATCAAAGGTAATAATGCTAGTCGGCCGGATCGGTCATGCCGGCCGACACAGCAGTGTAGCATGTCCGCCTGCGAACGTCGCGGGCGGACGACGGGCTAGGCCCGTCGCCGGTCGCGCGCCAGACTGTCGGCGACGCCGACGACTACGCCGATGAACGCAGGGATCAGCCATCCGATCTGCAGGTCGTTGAACGGGATGGCGCCGACCAGCGCGTCCAACCAGCCGAACGATACGCCGAGCAGTGCGATAAGTTCGGCGCAGCAGTTGACGATGCTGACGATGCCGGCCAGCAGTACGGCCCAGAAGTAGGCGCGCGGGAACCTGGAGGAGAAGACGCCGTGGACCAGCGAGAGCGCCACCAGCACGATGGCGATGGGGTACAGCGCGGACAGCACCGGCACCGACACCTTGATGATGGTGTTGAGGCCCGCGTTGGAGACCAGGAAGCTGAACGCCGCGAAGATGGCGCTCCAGGCGCGGTAGGACACCGGACGGCCCGCCACCGTGGGGAAGTGGCTGTGGAAGAACGTGCCGCAGGTGGAGATCAGCCCGGTGCAGACGTTGAAGCAGGCGACGACGAAGATGACGCCGAGGAACGCGGTGCCCACCGGCCCGAACGCGGAGTGCGAGAGATTCGTCAGCACGGTGGCGCCGGTGTCGGTGGCCGGGTCGACCGGGGTGATCGAGCCGGAGACCATGCCGATGAAAGCGAGCGCGCCGTAGATCGCCACGAGCAGGATACCGGTGCCAAGTCCCGCGTAGCCGGTTTCGCGGCGGTTCTGGGAGACGCTGGTGATGCCCATCTGCCTGACGTTGGCGGAGATGACGATGCCGAAGTACAGCGCCGCCAGCAGATCCATGGTCTGGTAGCCGTCCAGGAACCCGCGGGACAGCTGCAGCTGTGCGTAGTCGCCGCTCGGTGCGGGGAAGGCGTCGTGCGGGATGATCAGGCAGGCCACGAACAGCACGGCGATCATCACGAGCAGCAGCGGCCCCATGAACCGTCCCAGGGTTTTCGAGAGGATCTCCGGACGCTGCGCGAGGAGGAATGAGAGGATGAAGAACACCGCCGAATAGATGAGCTGAGTGATCCAGGTGGGGATGCCGGTCGTGAAGGGAACCACCATCATCTCGAACGAGGTGGTGGCGGTGCGGGGGATGGCGAAGCAGGGGCCGATGGTCAGGATGATGGCCAGCGCCAGCACGATGGCGAACCTGGGGGAGACGCGGTCGGCCAGATATTCGAAGCCGCCGGCTGAGGATACGGCCAGCACGCCGAGTACCGGCAGGCCGACGGCGGAGATGATGAACCCGACGGCGGCCAGCGGCGTGGCCGATCCGGCCTGCGCCCCGAGGAACGGCGGGAAGATCAGGTTCGCCGCGCCGAAGAACATGGAAAAGAAGGTGAACGTGATCAGGACGCGGCTGCGGATATCCAGACGTTCCCGCGTGGTGTTGGCCGCCAATGGCTCTTCGGTGTCTTCTCTCATGGACACTACCGTAGTGCCCCCTCGTCCAAATAGTGGAATCGTCCGGCGCGCCCTGCATCGGGGAGCGCCGGACGATATCGTCACGGATTCGGTGTGTCGTCAGCGGAACGAATGCAGGCCGGCCGTCAGCCGCCGCGTGCCCTCGTCCACGCGTTCGCGCTGCGTCGCCGCGTTGATGCGGACGAAATACCGCCCGTTGCCGCCGAACTGGGCGCCGGGAGAGAGCATGAGCCGCTGTTCGGCGAGCAGGTGATCGCACAGGCGTTCCGTGTCGTCGGTTAGCGTCGAGCAGTCGAGCCACAACAGGTACGTGGCGTCGCCCTCGACCAGGGTGACGCGGCGGGCGGCATCGACCGACGCGTTGTACGCGTCGATGGCGGCGCGGACCGCACGCTTGTTCCCCGCCAGATAGGCGCGCAGCTCGTCGAGCCAGGGGCCGCCCTCGGTGAACGCCGCCACCGCCGCCGTGATCGCGAACGCGTTCGGCTCGGCCACCTCATCGGTGTTCAGTCCGCGCCACACCTTATGCCGGAGCACGGGGTCAGGCACCATCACGGCGGCGGTCTGCAGCCCGGCCAGATTGAACGTCTTGGTCGGCGCGATGCACGTCACCGAGATCATGCGGCAGTGCTCGCTCACCGAGGAGAACGGCACGTACCCGAACCCCGGATCGGTCAGATCGCAGTGGATCTCGTCACTGATCACCGTCACGTGATGTTGCCAGCACAGTTCGCCGAGGCGTGCCAGGGTTTCGCGGTCCCAGATCTGTCCGGAGGGATTGTGGGGGTTGCACAGGATCATCAGTGTGGTCTGCGGGTCGGCCAGCTTGCGCTCCAGATCCTCCCAGTCGATGGCGTACCGTCCGGCCGCCGCATCGTACGCCAGCGGCGCCTCAAGCACGTTGCGGCCATTGTTGAGGATCGAGTTGAAGAAGATGTTGTATACCGGCGTCTGGATGACCACGTTCTCGGCCGGCGTGGTCAGCTTGCGCACCATGCTGGAGATCGCGGGGATCACGCCGGTGCAGAAGATCAGCGAATCCCTCTCGAAGGTCACGCCATGGCGGTCGCGCCACCAGCCGATATACGCTTGCCTCCACTCGTCGGGCACGATCGAGTAGCCGAAGACGCCGTGATCGAGCCTGCGGCGCATCGCCTCACGGATCGGGGGAGCGGTCGTGAAATCCATGTCGGCCACCCACATCGGCAGGGCGTCGCCGGCCTCCTCCCATTTGAGCGAGTAGGTGCCGGAACGGTCGGTCAATGCATTGAAATCGTAGGTCATCGGTTCTCCTGTCAGCTGGGGGCGGGCGCCCTGCCATGATGCCTCATACCGGTGCGCGGCGGCAAGGCGGATACGTCGCGCACCGCGGGGGGCTCAGCGGTCCGTGGTCTCGATGACAGTGGCCGCGGGGTCGATGCGCGCCGGATCCAGCGTCACCTCGCCGATTGAACCGGCCCTGATCCTGCCGCCGGCGGGGTTGAACACGCTGTCGATATGCCCCTTGATCTCGGCATCCACCGTCGAATACTCGAACGCCAAGTTCGTATGGTTGAGCCGGCAGCCGCGCATCACCAGATTGTCGATGTAGCACAGGCCCTGCAGGCTCTCGATCGTGCAGTTGATCAGCGTGAGGTTCCGGGCGTTCCACCCCAGATACTCGCTGGTGATGAACGAGTCGCGCACGGTCACGTTCTCCGAGTTCCAGAACGCGTCCTTGGTGATGAGCCGTGAATTGGCGATCTCCACGTTCCGCGCGCCGTCGAACGAATACCCGCCGACCAGGCGCAGCCCGTCCACCTTCATATCCTCGCAGTTCATCGCGAAGTAGTCGCCGTGTACGGCCACGTCGTCCAACGTCACGTTGCGGCAGGACCACAGGGTTTCCTCGGCGTTCGGGAATTCCACATGCCGCAGCGTCACGCCGTTGCAGCGGCGGAAGTTCTTCGGCGCCACCACGGTCGAATTCTCCACGGTGATGTTATCCGTGTACCACACGCCGGCGCGGCCCATCTCGAACCAGGTGCATCCGCGCACGGTCACGTCCCTGCAGTACCACAGCGGGTACTTCCACTGGAAGGAGCTGCCAATCAGCGTGATGTTCCGGGCATGCTTGAGCGGGGATTCGCCGTCCGCGAAAATCGTGTCGACATAGGTCACGCCGTCGGCCGCGAACGCGGCGCGCTCGCCGGTCAGATACCCCTGCTCGACGCGGTCGGCAGCGTCGGCGGTCTTGCCGTTGTTGGGATTGGTGGGTTCGGTCATCATACGTCCATTCGTGATTGAAGATTGGGGATGGTCTAGGTAACGCTGCACGGGATGATAACCCCGGCCGAGGCGATGCGCAAATGCTTGGGCTGGGGCATAGCCATGCTTAATTGGTATGATTTGAGGCATGGGGCGCGGTACCGTACAACAACGTGCGCCGTGGGATATTCAGGGAGGCCGTGATGGCGCATAACCGCAATGGTGGCATGGAACTGCGGATTCTGCGGTATTTCCTGGCGGTGGTGGAGGAGCAGAGCATCACCGGCGCCGCCGAATACCTCGGCATGTCGCAGCCGTCGCTATCCCGTCAGTTGCGTGAGTTCGAATCCAGGCTCGGCTGCACGCTGTTCGAACGCGGCAGCCGGACGATCACGCTCACCCCAGAGGGGGAGCTGCTGCGTGCACGCGCCGAGGAGATCGTGACGTTGGCGGACCGTGCGGAGGCGGAGATCACCTCGATGGAGGAGCCGGTCGGCGGTCCGGTGTACATCGGCGCGGGGGAGACCGATGCGATGCGTCTGCTGGCTCGCGCCGCGCGGGCGATGACCTCCTGCTACCCGCAGGCCCGGTTCCATATCTATTCGGGCAACACCGAGGACGTCACCTCGCGTCTGGATTCGGGACTGCTCGATTTCGCACTGCTGCTCGAGCCGTATGACACGACCAAGTACGCGTACATCACCTTGCCTGTCCGCGATGTCTGGGGTGTGATGATGCGGCGCGACGACCCCCTGTCCGCACGAGAGTCGATTACCATCGACGACCTCAAAGGACTGCCGCTCATCGTATCCCAGGAGACCCGCTTCGACCGTGAATTCGGCGCCTGGAGCGGGATGGGGCAGGGCGACCTGCGGGTCGTCGGCACCTACAATCTGCTGAACAACGGTGCGCTGATGGTTTCGGAGGGGCTGGGCTACGCGCTGTGCCTCGACCGCATCGTCAACGTGACCGGGGACACCAACCTCACGTTCCGTCCGCTCAGTCCGCGCCTGGAGGCCCGGCTCAATGTGGTGTGGAAGTCCGATCGCCGGTTCACCCGTGTGGCGGCCTGCTTCCTGCAGGCGTTGCGCGAGGAGCTGGCCGCATCGGCTATTGCGCCAGGCCCATCTCGTATTTGAGCGTCATCACGCGGATCGCGGAACGGGTGACCTTCTCGGCGAACGCCTGGTCGGAGGCGGCGCGCTCGTTCAACCCGTCCAGGATCGGCTGGACGTAGTCCGAGGCGCCGATGCAGGCCAGGTCGGCCCCGGCATCCACGAAGCGCACGCCGATCTCATGCGGGTCGAAGCCGCCCAGCGCCGCCGCGGACAGCGAATCGGAGGTGATCACGCCGTCATAGCCGACTGTGCCGCGCAGATACCCGTCGATCAGCGTGGAGGAGAACGCGGCGGGATTGTCCGGATCGATCTGCTGATAGGTGGCCAGTGACATCATCACCATCGACGGATCGGCCTGCAACGCCGTGAGGAACGCCTTGATCTCCGGGCCGTCGAGCGTGGTCGTGGTGTCCAGAACGCCGTCGGCGGTGAAATCGGTGTTGCCGATCACGCCGCCCAATCCGGGGAAATGCTTGATCACGGTCTCGACGCCGGAATCCCGCATGCCGGCGATGAAGGCGGTGGCATGCTCGGCGTTGCCCTGCGCATCCAGGCCGAAGTCGCGGTACAGCGCGCCGATCGGGGCGTTCGAGTCGCGGTCGACCGTCACGGTGCCCACCACCGGGGCCAGATCCACGTTGATGCCGGCCTGGTTGAGCTGCGAGCCCCACACGGCGGCCGACTGGCGCAGCGCATCGGTGCTCATCGCGCCTTGGTCCACGGCCGTCGGCATCGTGTCGAAGCCGGGTCCCTGCAGATGCTGGACCAGACCACCCTCCTGGTCGGTGGTCATCAGCAGCCGGTTGTCGGCCGGCGCATACGACTGCAGGACATCGGTGGCCTGGCGGACCCCGGCGGTGCCCGACCACCAATTGCCGATGATCAGCACCGAGCCGACATGCTGGTTGGCGATCAGGTCGTATAGGGCCGAGGGATCGGTGCCCGCGTACAGCGGCGCCATGATCAGTTGCCCCACACGCTCCTGCATGCTCATCGCCGTAACGGCGCGCTGCGCCTTGGCGCGGGGGGAGTCGTCCACGGGCTCCGGCGCCGGCTCCTTGTCGGCGTCCTCGTGCGCGGACGATTGTCCGCCCTGCCCTTCGGCCGGCGCGGAGGCCGACGGTGGCGTATCCGCTCCGGCCGCGCCCGAAGGCCGCAGCGCGACCCACCAAAGGATGGCCGCCGCCAGGACGGCCAATACGCAGACCACTGCCAGCACGGCGGGCCAACGGCGGGCTTTGACCGGCGCTCCGGTCCGACTGTGGTGCATCGCGGGTTCTTCCATATCTCCCGATTATTCCATCGCAGCCGTATAACCCCGGCGAAACCGGCATCCCGGAACACGGACGATGCGCCGTCCCCGTAGCCCGAAAGGGGAACAATTCGCCTGGTCGCGTACTTCCGAACCACCCGCTAGGCTGGACACATGTCTTTTTTCGATGCGTTTGGCATGATGTTCGACCCCGACGACGACCCCCGTCGCCGCAACGCCGCAGGCACCGATGACGACCCGGTGATCCTGAACGTGGAAACCGACGGCGATGACGCCTCCGACCGCACCCAGCCCCCGCGCCGGCCCGCCGGCCCGCGCATCACGCGCCGACCCGAACGTCCGCGCGGCAACGGTCGCGGCAGCCGCATCCTCCTCGGCGTGATCGTGGCGTTGGTCGTTGTGGTGGGTCTGTTCTTCGGCTTGTCGCGTTTCATCACCGACCTGATGTGGTACGGTCAGCTCGGATTCCAGAGCGTGATCTGGACCCAGCTGGGCGTACGCGTCGGCGTGTGGGTGGCGTACGCGCTGCTGGTGGCCGCGGTCGGCTTCCTGTCGGCCACCTTGGCCATCCGTGCCCGTCCAGCGGACGCCGACGGCTCGACGGTGCGCATCCACGGTGACGTGGTCGAGATCGCCAACGGCATCAGCTCCAAGCACGCCCGCATGGTGGCGGTTATCGTGGCGCTGGTGGTCGGCGTGGCGTTCGGCTCGCAGTTCAACGCCAACTGGTCCGACATCCTGCTCATGTTCAACGCGCAGAGCTTCGGCACCACCGACCCGCAGTTCGGACTGGACAACGGCTTCTACGTCTTCATCCTGCCCGGCCTGAAGCTGGTGATGAGCGCCGTGTCCACGCTGCTGCTGGTCGGCATCGTGTTCTCCGTCATCACCCATGTGCTGATGGGCGGCATCCGCATCACCATGCCGGTCAACGGCCGCGGGCTGTTCGTCATCACCAAGCGCGCCCGCCGTCAGCTCGGCGTCTGGCTGATGCTCAACATGTTCTCGTTCGCCGCGCAGATGGTCATGGGGGTGTTCACCCACCTGACCACGCAGGGCGACCGGTTCACCGGCGCGAACTACACATCGGTGCACGCCACGATCCCCGTCACGTTCGTCATGGCCGCGCTGGTGGCCATCCTCGGCGTGGTGCTCGACGTCTGGCTGATGACCTCGCACGCGCTGGAGGGCAGCGCGCCGCTCGGCGTGCGCGCCATCACGGCGCTCAAGGCGTGGCGCGTGCCGGTGGTCTCCGTCGCCATCGTCGTGGTCGCCGCCGTGCTGCTCACCGGCGTCTGGCCGGTCGTCCTGCAGCGTTTCCGTGTCGACCCGAACGCGCAGGAGATGGAATCGACCTATATCGAGCGCAACATCGCGGCCACCAAGCAGGCGTATGGCCTGGACGACATCGCCGTCGAGGAGTACGACGCCACCACCGAGGGCGAGGCGGGCGCATTGTCCGCGTCGGCCGAATCGACCGCGCAGATCCGACTGCTCGACCCGCAGATCGTCTCGCCGACCTTCAAGCAGCTGCAGCAGTCGCGCCAGTACTACACCTTCGCCGACACGCTCGCCGTGGACAAGTACAACGTGAACGGCGTCAGCCAGGATACGGTCATCGCCGCGCGCGAGCTGGACCTGAGCGGCCTCGACAACCGCAACTGGGTCAACGACCACACCGTGTACACGCACGGCTACGGCGTCGTGGCCGCCTATGGCAACAAGGTCACGGCCGACGGTCAGCCCGAGTTCTTCGAATACGGCATCCCCACGCAGGGCGCGCTGACCGAATCGGAACAGTACGAGCCGCGCATCTATTTCTCGCCGAACGCCACCGAGTATTCGATCGTCGGCGCGCCGGAGGGCACCGAATCCTGGGAGTTCGACTACCCGACCGGTTCGGACGAGGGCGCCACGAACACCTTCGACGGCGACGGCGGCCCCTCGGTCGGCAACATCTTCTCCCGACTGCTGTACGCGGTGCGGTTCGGCTCCGAACAGATCTTGTTCTCCGACCGCGTGACGTCCGAATCGCAGATCCTGTACGACCGCAGCCCGCGCGAACGCGTCGCCAAGGTCGCCCCGTACCTGACGCTCGACGGCCGCGTCTATCCGGCCGTGGTCGACGGCCGCGTCAAGTGGATCATCGACGGGTACACGACCTCCGACGCCTACCCGTACTCGCAGATGACGGATCTGGGGGCGGCCACCGAGGACTCGACCACCGAAACCTCGCAGACCGTGCAGGGGCTGAACTCGCAGCAGGCCAACTACATCCGCAACTCGGTCAAGGCCACCGTCGACGCCTACGACGGCTCGGTGGACCTGTACGTGTGGGACGAGGACGATCCGGTCATCAAGGCCTGGCAGCAGATCTTCCCCGGCCAGTACCACTCGCTCTCCGAGATCTCCGGCGACCTGATGAGCCACATGCGCTACCCGGAGAGCCTGTTCAAGGTGCAGCGCCAGCTGCTGGAACGCTACCACGTCTCCAGTGCCAGCCAGTTCTTCTCCGGCGAGGACTTCTGGCAGACCCCGAAGGACCCGACGGCCTCCTCCGGCGCGCAGGCGCAGGGCCAGTCCGTGCTGCAGCCGCCGTACTATCTGACGCTGCAGACCGGCGGCAGCAGCGAACCCGTGTTCTCGCTGACCTCCACCTACATCCCGGCCGGTTCCTCCACCCGTGAGATCCTGACCGGCTTCCTGTCGGTGGATTCGGACGCGGGCAACGAGGCGGGCGTGATCGGCGAGCACTACGGCACGATCCGATTGCAGGAGCTACCGCAATCCTCCAACGTACCCGGCCCCGGACAGGCGCAGAACAACTTCAACGCGAACGCCGACGTGTCCCGCGAACTCAACCTGCTCGAATCCGGGTCCACCAGCGTGGAACGCGGCAACCTGCTGACCCTGCCGCTCGGCGGCGGCTTGGTGTACGTGCAGCCGGTGTACGTGCGATCCAGCGGCGCGACGAGCTACCCGATGCTGCAGAAGGTGCTGGTGGCCTTCGGCGACCAGGTTGGTTTCGCCGACACGCTGGACGAGGCGCTGGACCAGGTCTTTGGCGGCGACTCCGGCGCCTCGGCCGGCGATGCCGAGAACGCGGACGAGACGACCGAGCCTGGTTCTGGGGACGCGACGCCGGACGACACCGCCTCGCAGGACGGCGACTCCGGCGACACGTCGGCCGACACGGGAACGGACGGACAGGCCGACGGGTCGGGCTCGACGTCGTCCGGTGACGGGTCGGGTGCTGCGACCGGCGACCTGAAGGCCGCCCTCGATGACGCCGCCCAGGCCATGAAGGATTCGGACGCCGCGCTGAAGGACGGCGACTGGACCGCCTACGGTGAGGCCCAGGACCGTCTGGAGGAGGCCATCAACAAGGCGCTGGAGCTGGGGAACTAGCCGATCCCCGGTGACCCGGTCCTTATCCGTGTGGGGCGCGATATGCATCGCGCCCCACAGTCGTATCTGGTGGCCCCGCCCCCAGCGTGTCGCATCCGGAATAACGCGTTGCATGGCGTGACGCGATATGCTGGTGCACCATGAGCGAACTCATCATCCGCGGCGCGACCGACGCCGATCTGCAGGCCATCACCGACATCTACAACGAGGCGGTGCTTGAACGCATGTCGAGCGCCGACATCGCACCTCGCACGCTCGCCCAGCGCAAGGCATGGGTCGACGCGCACGAGCCGCGTTCCCTCTACCCGGTCGTCGTCGTGGAGAATGCCGACGGCGAGGTCGTTGCATTCGGTTCGCTGTCGCGGTATCACGAGCGCGCCGGCTATGACGGCGTGGTCGAACTGAGCTATTACGTGGGCTCCGCATGGCGGCGTCAGGGTGTCGGCCGCCAGCTGGTCGCCTGGCTGCTGGCCGAGGCCCGGCGGGTGGGGCATCGCATGGCCGCCACATTGATCTTCGCCGACAACGAGGGCTCCAGCGCGCTGATGCGGCATTTCGGCTTCGAGCGATTCGGCCTGATGCCCGACGCGGTCCACCTGCCCGGCGGCATCCGGCACGACATCGCCTATTGGTGCCTTCCCTTATAAGCCGATTCGCGGTTTCCGGGGGCGTCGCCGAGTGAATCGGCTCACCCTGTGAGACAAGAGGTCCGATGGTACAATCGTTCCGTTTGATAGACATGATGACGAAGGACAGGGCGATATGGCATCGGATTTCTGGTTGATTGCGGGGTTGGGCAACCCGGGCAAGAAGTATGAGGACACACGGCACAATATGGGCTTCATGACGGCCGACCTGCTGGCCGAGCGCTGGTCGGTGGCCTTCTCCGATCACAAGGGCCTGGCCATGCTGGGCAAGGGGGCCATGAACCTCAACGGCCGGACCGTCAAGTTCTTCCTGGCCAAGCCGCTGACCTACATGAACGACTCGGGCAACGCGGTCGCCTCCATCAGTGCCTACTACCAGATCGAACCGGACCACATCGTCGTCATCCACGACGACATGGACCTGGACTTCGGCCGCATCAAGGTCAAGTCGGGCGGTTCGGCCGGCGGCCACAACGGCATCAAATCCATCGACAAGTCCCTGGGCACGCCGAAGTACGCGCGCGTGCGCATGGGCGTCGGCCACGCCCGCCGCGGCGCGAACGCGCATGACAATACGATCAACTGGGTGCTGGGCGGATTCGGCCCCGACCAGCGCAAGCAGTTGCCGGAATTCCTGGCCGACGGCGCCGACGCCGCCGAATCGATCATCTTCAACGGATTGAACAAGACCCAGGAGCAGTTCAATGGTCGCTGACCGCGAAACGTCGCGTGAACGCAAAGCGCGTGCGGAAACGACAATGAACCAACTGGTCGAAGGATCGCTGTCGGGGTTGCTGGAGTCCCTTGACAGGGACCCGAGCTTCCATGCGTTGGCCACGGACGACTTCGATCGACCTGAAGGCGCCGCCGATCCGTCGATTGTCGTCGGCGCCCCCGAAGGCGTGCGTCCGGCGCTTGCCGCAGCCGTGGCCCGTCGTTCCCCGGTCGTCTATCTCGTCGCATCCGGACGTGAGGGCGAGGAGACCGTCAACGCGCTGCGCTCCTGGTATGACGGCGATCCGAACGACATCGCCCAGCTGGAGGCGTGGGAGACGTTGCCGCATGAACGCCTGTCACCTCGCGCCGACACCGTGGCCAGCCGCATGGCCGTGTTCCGCCGGCTGTGTCATCCCGAACCCGGCGACGCGATGTTCGGCCCGATCCGCATTCTGGTGATGCCCGTGCGCTCGCTGATCCAGCCGGTCGTCGCCGGTTTGGGCGATGTGGAGCCGCTGGTCTTCACCGTCGGCGAGGAGCTGCCGCTCGACGAGGCGGCGGCCCGGCTGGTGGAGAACTCGTACACGCGCGTCGACCTGGTGATGGACCGCGGCGAGTTCGCCGTCCGCGGCGGTCTGCTCGACGTGTTCCCGCCGACCGCACCCCATCCGGTGCGCATCGAGTTCTTCGGCGACGAGGTCGACTCGATCCGGGAGTTCCACGCCTCCGACCAGCGCACCTACGGCGATGGACTCAGGAGCATCTGGGCGACGCCCTGCCGCGAGGTGCAACTCACCGAAGCCATTCGCGAACGGGCCCGCAGCCTAATTGGCCGGATCCCCAACGCCGAGGACATGCTCGAATCGATCGCGAACGCCATTCCGGTCGAAGGCATGGAATCCCTACTGCCCGCCCTCGTCGACGACATGGAGTCGATCACCGGCATGTTGCCGGACCATGCGGTCGTCATGCTATCCGATCCGGAAAAGCTGCGTCGCGCCGCCGACGATCTGATGAAGACCGCGAACGAGTTTCTGGCGGCCAGCTGGCACGTCGCCGCATCCGGTCATGGTGCGGGCGCCCCGATCAGCTTCGACCAGGCCAGCTTCCTGGATTTCGATGAAACCATCACGTCGTTGACCTACCGGGATTTCGACGTGTGGCGGCTCACCAGCTTCACCGTCGAGGCCTCCCGTCCCGGACATATCGCGTTGGCGGCTCATGCGCCGGCCGAATACCGGGGCGACGAGCATCGCGCGGCCACCGGCATCGAGGGATTGATCGACGCCGGACTGCAGGTGACGATCACCGCCGCCGCGCACGGTACGCTCGCTCGTTTGAAGCGCGCGATCAACGAGACCGGCATCACCCGGTTCGAGACGATCCGTGCACAGGCCATCGACGGATTCGTGGACACGGCCGCCGGCATCGCGCTGCTGACCGAACGCGACCTGACGGGCCGCACCAGTGCCGCGGCCCAGGCCAAAACCCCGAAGCGCCGGCGCAAGGCCATCGACCTGATGGAGCTGAAAACCGGCGATTACGTGGTGCACGAGCAGCATGGCATCGGCCGGTTCGTCGAGATGCGTCAGCGTGCCGTCGGCACCGGGGACGCGAGGACCACACGCGAATACCTGGTCATCGAATACGCGCCGAGCAAACGCGGCGCCCCGCCGGACAAGCTGTTCATCCCCACCGACCAGCTCGACCAGGTCAGCAAGTACATCGGCGCGGAGGCCCCGAAACTCAACAAACTGGGCGGCTCCGACTGGGCGGCCACCAAGGCCAAGGCCCGCAAGCACGTCCATGAGATCGCCGAGGATCTGGTCAAGCTGTATTCGGCCCGTCAGCGCACGCCCGGCTTCGCGTTCAGCCCGGACACCCCGTGGCAGAAGGAGCTGGAGGACGCGTTCCCGTACCAGGAGACCGCCGACCAGCTGACCACCATTGACGAGGTCAAGGCCGACATGGAGAAGCCGATCCCGATGGATCGCCTCATCTGCGGCGACGTGGGCTTTGGCAAAACCGAGATCGCCGTGCGCGCCGCCTTCAAGGCCGTGCAGGACTCCAAGCAGGTGGCCGTGCTCGTGCCGACCACGCTGCTCGTCCAGCAGCATTACGAGACCTTCTCGGAGCGCTACGAGGGCTTCCCCGTCACCGTCAGGGCGATGAGCCGCTTCCAAACCACCAAGGAGATCAACGACACGATCAAAGGCCTCCAGGATGGCACCGTGGATGTGGTTATCGGCACGCACAAGCTGCTCAACCCCAAGATCCAGTTCAAGGACCTGGGCCTGGTCATCATCGACGAGGAGCAGCGCTTCGGCGTCGAACACAAGGAGACACTCAAGGCGCTGCGCACCAACGTGGACGTGCTGTCCCTGTCCGCCACGCCGATCCCGCGCACGCTGGAGATGGCGGTGACCGGCATCCGCGAGATGTCCACGCTCGCCACCCCGCCGGAGGATCGTCTGCCCGTGCTCACCTACGTGGGCGCCTACGAGGACGCGCAGGTCACCGCAGCGATCCGGCGCGAGCTGCTGCGCGGCGGCCAGGTGTTCTACGTGCACAACCGCGTGGCCGACATTTCCCGCATGGCCGCCAGGATCCAGGAGCTCGTGCCCGAAGCCAAGGTCGGCACCGCCCACGGCAAGATGGGAGAGAAGCAGCTCGACCAAATCATCCGCGACTTCTGGCATCGCGACATCAACGTGCTCGTATGCACCACGATCATCGAGACCGGCCTGGATATCTCGAACGCGAACACGCTGATCGTGGACCACGCCGACCGCTTCGGCCTGAGCCAGCTGCACCAGCTGCGCGGCCGCGTCGGCCGTGGCCGCGAGCGCGCCTATGCGTACTTCCTGTATGATCCGAGCAAGCCGATGACCCAGCAGTCGCACGACCGTCTGGCCACCATCGCCCAGAACACGGCGCTCGGCTCCGGCTTCGACGTGGCGATGAAGGACCTGGAGCTGCGCGGCACCGGCAACCTGCTGGGCGATGAGCAGTCCGGCCACATCGAGGGCGTGGGCTTCGACCTGTACGTGCGCATGGTCTCCGAGGCCGTGGAGGCCTACAAGGAACCGGAACGCACCGAGCCGGTGGCCGTCAGCATCGACCTGCCGATCGAGGCGTCGATTCCGGTGGACTATATCGACTCCGACAAGCTGCGTCTGGAGGCCTACCGCAAGCTCGCCGCCGCCCGCAACGAGCAGGATCTGGAGGAGCTGCGCGAGGAGCTTACCGACCGCTACGGCAACCCGCCGATCGAGTTCGCCACGCTGTTCGCCGTCGCGCGTCTGCGCAACAAGGCGCGCGCGCTGGGCCTGACCGAGATCATCGCCCAGGGCAACCGTGTGCGCGTGGCCAAGATCGAGCCGCCCGAGTCGGTGCAGATGCGCATCGCCCGCATCTACAAGGGCGTGCAGTACCGGCCGGTCACCAAGACCTACCTGATCCCGACCCCGTTCGCCGGTTCCTTCGGCTCCGAACCGATGGGCTCGGACGAGGTGGTGGCCTGGACCGACCAGCTGCTCGACGACCTGGCCTGGAAGCCCCAGTCGCGCAGGTGATGCGATTCCCGGACACGACGCCGTGTCCGGGAATGGTTTGGACCGTGTGGACTGCGTTGCTACAATGTCCGACGGATGTCAGTCCCTTGTCTGCAACGAAAGAGAACGATTCCGATGATGCAATCCGAGACCACGCCCGTCGCCGACCATGCAGCAACCACTCCGACGGCGGTCCCTGCCGTACACGTCAACGCGCTGAACACAGCCGAAACCGAGGAGGCCGTCGAGAGCGCGGGCGTGAGCAAAACCAAGCAGAGCAAGTCCGTCACCTTCATCCTGGCCCTGTTCGCCGGCGCGTTCATCGGCTTCGGCGCGCTGTTCTTCCTCATCGTCACCTGCGATCCGGCGATGACCTGGGGCCCCAAGCGCTTCGTCGGCGGACTGGCGTTCTGCATGGGCCTGATCCTGGTGCTGTGTTGCGGCGCCGAACTGTTCACCGGCAACTCGCTGATGGCCTCCAACCTGGCCGCACGCCGTATCTCCCTGCCCGCTCTGGTCCGCAATTGGGTGATCGTCTGGTTCGGCAACCTGCTGGGCGCCCTGATCCTCGTCGCCCTGATCGCCATGGCCGGCACGATGGGCCTCAACGACGGCCTGGTGGGGGAGACGGCCGTATCCACCGCCATCTCGAAGGTCACGCTCGACCCGCTGACATTGTTCGCGCGTGGCGTGCTGTGCAACGTGCTCGTGTGTCTGGCCGTGCGCATCGGCTACTCGTCGCGCTCCACGGCAGACAAGGTGCTCGGCATCCTACTGCCGATCTCCGGATTCGTGGCGATGGGTTTCGAACACTGCGTGGCCAACATGTTCTTCCTGCCGATCGGACTGGTCGCCAAGGCCATGGGCTACGGCGCCGGACTGGACGGCATCGCCGACCTGACCGTACAGGCCTCGCTCTATAACATCGGTGTGGCCACGCTGGGCAACATCGTCGGCGGCGCGGTCGTGGTGGCGCTCGCGTACTGGTACGTGAACAACCACAAGCCATCGAAACGCAGGAAGAGCATCGAGGAGCGCTGAATGAACGAACAGGATCGGAACCGGAACGATACCGATGCGGGGCGCATGACCATCCGCCGCGCCGAGCCGCGCGACATCCCGCAGATCGATGTACTGCTCCATCAGGTGCTGGACGTGCACCACGCGGGACGGCCCGACCTGTTCAAACCCCACGCCACCAAGTACACCGACGACCAGCTGGCCGGCATCATCGCCGACGACCGGACCCCGGTGTTCGTGGCGGTCGAGCCGGGCGCCGGTTCCATCGCCGACCCCGCGCGAGAGGACGCCGAGGGGGCGGACCGCCTGCTGGGCTATGCGTTCTGCCAGTTCCAGCGGCATGTCGATGACAACATCCTCACCGACATCCAGACGCTGTACATCGACGACCTGTGCGTGGACGAGGCCCAGCGCGGACGGCACGTCGGCAACGCCCTGTACCGCCACGTCCTCGGCTTCGCCAGGAATTCCGGCTGCTACAATGTGACGCTCAACGTGTGGGCGTGCAACGAGGCGGCGAAGGGCTTCTACGAACGCTGCGGACTGAAACCCCAGAAGATTGGCATGGAGACGATTCTCTAGCCGCCTGCAACCGTCCCCACGCCGTCTGCCGCTATGCCCGCGACGTCAGCGCAACGCCGCGCGCAACCGCCGTTCGATCGCCTCATGGTCGCGGGACAGACCCTCGTCGTCCATATCGGTTCGGTCGACATCGACGATTGTGCCGATTGTGCCGTCGGCAAGCACCAGGATGCGGTCGGACAACCGCGCCGCCTCCGGAATATCATGGGTGACCATCAATATGGTCCACTGCTGCTCGGTCTGCAAGTGCGCCAGCAGGTCCTGCATATCCAGACGAGTCAGCGCATCGAGCGCGCCGAATGGTTCATCCAACAGCAACAGTTTCGGCTGCCGTACGATCGCGCGTGCCAACGACGCCCGCTGCGCCTGCCCTCCGGACAGTTCGCCGGGCCATGCGTCGGCGTGGTCGGCTAGTCCCACCCGTGCCAAGGCATCCAGTGCCAGCTGGCGTCGTTCGGTGCGCCGCCCGGGCAATCCGAGCGTGACGTTGTCCCACAGCCGGATCCACGGCACCAGTCGGGCGTCCTGAAACCCGAAGGCCATATCGTGGTCGGCATGCACCGTGCCGGCGGTCGGTTCGATCAGGCCCGCCGCCACGCGCAGCAGCGTGGATTTGCCGCAGCCGGAGCGTCCAATCAGACTGACGAACCGCCCGTCGTCGACGTGGACGGTCACGTCGCGCAGCACCTCGTGGCCATCGAACGTCATGCGGATGTGGTCGAGCGTCAACGTCATCGCGGCCTCACTTCGTGCAATCCATAACGTGGCTCTTGACGTCGGGCAGCGCGTCGATGAACCCGAAGTCCACGTACTGCTGCGCCTGCTGTTCCAGCATGTCGAGCCCGTCGGCGTCGATCGGCAGGATCTCGGGGACGTCGAACTTGGCCACCTGATCGACGATCTCGTCCGAGGCCCCGAATTCGCGGTAAGCGTCGGTGATGATCTCGGGGTGCTTCTGGGCCTTGTCCGATTCCTTGACCAGCGCGCGGTACATGGCCTTGACCAGATCCGGGTGCTTGTCGGCGAAGGACTGGGAGACGATGTGGATCGAGACGTTCAGGTTGCCGTAATCCTCGGCGTTGACCAGCAGCTTGGCTCCGGGCGTGACCATCGCCGAGGCCAGGTTCTGGTCGAAGGTGGCGATGGCATCCACCTGTCCCGAGCTGAACGCCGCGTTGAAGTTGCTGGGGCTCATCTCCACCTCGGTGACCTGCGAGGCGTCCAGTCCGGCGTTGGCGAACGCCTGATGGACGATGTAGTCGCCGGTCGCGCCCTTGGAATCGATGGCGATGGTCTTACCATACAGGTCTTCCAGCGTCTCGACGCCGCTGTCCGGCGCGGCGACGATGCCCTGCGAATCGCCGTCATAGTATTCGATGGCGAACGCGACCCACGGCTGGTCCTGGGCGATCAGGTTGATGAACGAGCCGGTACCCGTCGACGTGGCGTCGGCATTGCCCGACTGGACGGCGGTGCGGGCGTCGGCCGGGTTGTAGGGGCCGGTGAACTCGACGGTGGCGGGCGCCAGCTCATCCTGGGCGAACTGTTCGTTCTTGAGCGTGGTGAGGTAGTTGGCGGTGGACAGATACGCCACGCGCATGGTGTCGGTATCGGTGTTGGCGGATGCGTTGCCGTGCGCCGAACAGGCGGTTGAGGACAGCAGCAGGGCCGCCGCCCCCAGCGCGGCGAGCTTGCGGATGATGGTGTGGTTGGTTCGGGTCATCATGGTTCCTTTCGAGATGGTGATGGTGATGGTGATGGGATGGCGTGACGGCATACATGAAGGGCCGCCGCGTGCCATCGGATATGGTGTGCGGCG
>NZ_DGVO01000005.1:0-3340 GCF_002394995.1 Bifidobacterium sp. UBA4282 | reverse complement strand
CCTCATGCGCCGCCAGCCGCTCCTCTTTACTCAACATTGCAGCATCACTCATTGGTGAAACCTCTTTTCCTTCCCGTCATCAATGACGGGTGCTCTTCACTGAGTTTTGGTTCGGTGACCACCTCGTATCTTTGTACTTAGTAATCACTTAGTTAAATGATATAATTACAAACTCGGCACCACGAATACGGCGTGTCGCAACCCGTTCGCCATCGTAAGGTCTCACCACCGAGTACCTTGTAAGTACATGGGGCGACGTGCGGTCCCGCAAGACCGCACCCGAGCGAAACCGTACGGCGATGCGGCCCACGCGCCGCACAGGTCGCGGGAGCCACCCAGCCCGCACCCGAACCGCCGTCGTCCACACTCCCCCAGCCCAGCCGCCGACGCATCGCCATCGACGCTCGACGCACACCGCCAAGGAGCCGACCATGAGACGCAGAACCACCGTTACCCGCCCCAAGCGCATGAACGCCGAGGACCGTCGCCGGCACATCCTCACAACCACCGTCTCCTGCATCTCCCAGTTCGGCTTCTGGGGCTTCACCATCCGCGACGTGGCGGACGCCGAACACATCACCGAGGCAGGGCTGCTCTACTACTTCTCCGGCAAGGAGGAGCTGCTTATCGAAGCGCTCAAATACGCCGACCATACCAATCAGATCGCCATCGCCGAACACCTCGGTGTCACGGGCGTGACCGGCGACGTGCTCGCCGACGGCATCGCCTACCACTGCGATCACGGGCTCAAGACCATCCTCCAGGCCACGGTCGAGACCAACGCGAGCCGGCCCGAACTGGTGCGGCTGTACACCGTGCTGGAGGGCGAGGCATTGAGCGAGGACCACCCCGCGCATGACTACTTCGTCACCCGCGAGGACAACCTGCTCAAGGAGTACACGGTCGCCGCGGAACGCGACCACGTAAACGACCCCGCGCGCACCGCGCTCCAGGCGCTGTCAGCCATGGAAGGCCTGCAGCTGCGCTGGCTCAACGACGCGCGCGAGGTCGATTTCGTCGGCGAATGGCGCGCACTCGCCGACCTCATCATTCGTTGACGGCTCAGCCGACGACGACGGCCACGTTCCACGGGCCGACGGTCAGGTCGGCGCCGGTCTCGACCTTGTCGCCGGCCTTCGGGGCGCCGGCGAAGGTGACGGTCGGATCGACGGTACCGTCGGTGGCGATCGTGGCCGGGGCCACGACGACCTCGCCGGAGACCGGGCTGGCGAACGTGGCCGGTTCGGCCGAGTAGTTGAGCAGGTAGGTCACGCTCTCACCGGCCTCGTTGAAGCCCTGACGCACCGTGATGGTGCCGGCGAGCGGCATGCCCGCGTACTCGATGCCGGCGTTGCCGACGGCCTCGCGCATGACGGCGCGGATCGCGTCGGGGGCCAGCAGCGTGCCGATCCATTCCGCGGTGCCCTTGCCGAAGGCGTGACGGGTGATGGCCGCGTAGTCCTTCCACGCGTAGTGGCCGTAGGAGGCGAGCACCTCGGTGCCCTCGTCGGCCTTGAGCAGCTCGATCAGCGAGAGTGCCTCGGTGTCGGGCGTGCTCTCAAGCGCGCCGGAGAAGACGACCGGCACGTTCTTCGGACGGGTGAACTGGTTGTAGCTCATGCCGAACACATCGGTCAGGTTGTGCGGGGCGCGGTCGTGCCAGATGGTCACCTCGTCGTCGGTGACGAACGAGCGCAGCGTGGCGATCAGATGGCCGCCGTTGGCGACGAACTCGCGCAGGTTGTCGGTGGTCTCCTGCGGGGTGGTGTACAGCGCCGGGGCCACGATCATCTCGTACTTGGCCAGGCGCTCGGCGGGGGCGTCGACCGGCACGAAATCGCATTCGACGTTGAGCTCGAACAGCGCGTCGTACACGTTGCGGACCACGTCGTTGTACTTCAGGCTCCCGCCGAACGGGAAGCCCGCCTCGATGAGGAACCAGTCGAGTGCCGACAGCGACTCGTTGGAGATCATGATGGCCACCTTGTTGCGCTTCTTCAGGTGGACCAGACGCTCCCCCACCTTCGGGTCGGCGATCTCGTTGCCGAACACGCCGGCCTCGCGGTAGGTCGGGTTCGGCTCCAGGTCGTGGCTGAGCAGACCCTTCCAGTAGGATTCCCACGAGTTGTGGATCGAATGCCAATGCCAGTATTCCACGCAGTCGGCGCCGCCGGCGAGATGCGAGTAGGCCTGCAGTCGCAGCTGACCGGGGAACGGCAGCCAGCCGTGCTGGCCCTGGGCCTCGGTCTCGAGCACCAGGTAGTTCGCGCCGTCCTTGGTGGAGCGGGTCATGTCGCCGCCGAAGGCGATCTCCTTGCCGGTCAGGTCGTCCTCGGTCGGGTGGTAGATGTCCACACCGGTGATGTCCACGCCCTGCGCCGCCTTGAAATGGTCGACGGCCGGCTGCACGCCGAAGGAGTAGCCGCGCCACTCGAAGTCGAAGTTGTGGGTGATGAACTGGTCGGGCTTGGCGTACTCGCGCACGATGTCGGCCTGCCACTTGAGGAATTCGGCCACCTGCGCACGACGGAAGCGGTCGAACTCGCCGCGCAGCGACTGGTTGATCGAACCGGTCACATCCGGGAAGTCCTCCCAGGCGTTGATGCGGTTGGACCAGTAATCCAGGCCGAAGCGGGCGTTGAGCTCGTCCAGGTCGTCGTTGAATTTCTCGCGCAGGTACTTGACGAACAGGGCCTGCATGTCCGGGGAGACCGAGTCGTAGTACTTGGTCTCGTTGTCGACCTGATAGCCGATGACGGCCGGATGGTCGGCCACGTGCGCGATGAGCCTGCGGATGATGCGCTCCGCGTAGAACCGGTACGTCGGGTTGACGATGTCCATGATCTGACGTGCGCCGTACTTGCCCGGGCCGGCCGGGGTGACGGCCAGCACCTCGGGATGCATCTTCACCATCCAGGTGGGCACCGCGTAGGTCGGCGTGCCGACGATCACGTCGATGCCGGCGCGTTGAGCCGCGTCGAGGGCGCGGTCAATATGCGTGAAGTCGAAGACGCCCGGCTGGGGTTCCTCGGTGCTCCAGGTGGATTCCGCGATGCGGATCAGGTTGATGCCGGCCTCCTTCATCATCCGCATGTCTTCATCCACGCGGTCGAGGTCCTTGGGCATGTATTCGTCGTAGTACGCCGCTCCGAACAGGATGCGGTCGGTATGGGTTCGCGCCATGATGTTCTCCTTTGAAAATATGATGCCGTATCCGTTGACGATAGTATCCGAAATATCCGATCCCGCCGCGGCCCACCATGCATGGGGCCGCGGACGTCGGAAGCCTCCCCGACAGGGGAGGCTTGGGATCATTTGACGTTTTTGATGAGCATGATGA
>NZ_DGVO01000037.1:87986-92856 GCF_002394995.1 Bifidobacterium sp. UBA4282 | reverse complement strand
GGGCTTGCGCGCGGGCGGGACGCGAGGTATCGTCTCGGGCTGCCGAAGACACGAGGAACACGGGCCGCTCCAGGCGGCCCCAGGAAGCGAACGATACAGTCGCGCGGCCTTTTCGCCGCGCGTCTTCTTCAGGGCGCGGGCCATGCCCGCTCCTTTTCCCGCCCCTGCCCGGACCTGTGGAACAGTCACAATCGTCGTTGGTCATGCGCTAGTGGGATGGCCGCGCCCGTAGGGCGTGGCCGAGCCCCGCGGCCCGATAGGGCCAGCGGGGCGGCTCGGTAACAGAAATGCGGTTAACTGCGCGAGTCCATATCCATGCCGGTGGCTTGACCGATGATGGCTTCGGCGAGGGGGACCTGCCCGTCCTCGACCAGCTGGAGCGTGGCGGCGATGATCGAGGGGCTGCGGCGCAGCATCCGGTAGGCGGGCGGGTCGAGATTGATGACTGGCAGGCCGTGGATGGCGTCGTCGATGATCTGCCGATCGGTGGGCTCCATACCGGCCAGTCCGCTGTCCTGGCGGAGCCTGCGGCTCCAGGTGATCGTACGCCGCCGGTAGGTCGCGTCCACGTACTCGCACCACAAGGCTTGCGCCATATGCTCGTCGATGTCGGTGCCATCATCCAAAAACTCGAACGGATTCAGACTACCCTTGCGGCGGCCTTGCTTCCTGTCTCCTCTGGTCATCTCCAATGCGATGTCACGCCGGTCCGGGGTTTTGTTCATATATCCGGCGACGAGCCGCCCGTCGTCGGTTACGGGTTCGACGATTACCCCGTGGCGTTTGGATACGGGTCTGCGGTCCGGGTCGAGCGTGTGCACTGCGTCAGACCAGAGCGCGTGGATCTCCGCTTTCAGACTCTTCGCGTCTGGCATTGCCTTCATGAACAATAAGACATGTAGGTGGACGTGCCAGCCGCTCGTAGGACTCCATGTGACCTCCATGCTGCGCACATGATGCCGGATACCGGTCCGGTCGGCGAGCCGCCGCCATGCGTGCGAGCCTCGCATCCGCGACCAGGAGCCCGCCACCAGATCGATCAACGCGCCTAATGACTCGCTTTTCGTGTGCGGGATGGTCAATGTCAGGAAGATGAGCCCGTGTTCGGGGGGGGCGTGTCGTGCCACCATCGGACGGCGTGCCGCAGATCCTGAGCTCTTCGGCTGCGGATGATGGTCGTGCACAGCGGGCACGCCCAGGGACTGGCGCAATGCTGGGCACCGTGCAGGAACGCGCGGCCCTCGTGCAGGCGGATGCCGACACCGGTCAACGGCCACCCGCACCGGGCCGGCCTCGGCAGCGTGCCCAGCTGGCCGATGGTCAGCTGCCGTCCGTGGCCGACCCTGTCCATGAGCCAGGCCTGTGACCGGCAGCGGCGCGCGTACTGCGTCTGCCGCCACCGTCGCAGGCTCTCCGACTCGTGGCGCACGTCCACCCGATCGACGCCCATCAGCGTGGCCCCCGGTGTTCACAATCCGGGCTGGTAGGGGCAGCGGAACCGGACCGCGCGATGATGGGCTCGGTCGTGCCAGTAGCCCACGCCCGGCGTGGTCGCGGGGATCGCGTGGGGCGCGCATCCGTCGCGTACCGCGTCCTCGCCCATCATCATCACAGTCTCGTCCCGGGAGCCCAGGGCGAGTGCGATCCGGTTCGGGAAACGGTCGCGGAGCGGGACGCTTTCCTTGCGCGGGTCCTGCGAGGCGGCGACGACCGTGATACCCGCGGCACGGCCCAATCGCAGGATCCGATCCAGGAGGGCGCGGGCGCGCTCCTGCTGGGCGCGCGTGTTCTTGTCCACGCCGCCGGCGAGCTCGGCCAGCTCGTCCACGACCAGCACAAGCAGCGGCACGTCTCGACCCACCTCGACCTTGTCCAGGCCCTGCTCGACGAGCATCCGGTTGCGCTGCTCGCGTTTCTCGTCGAGGTCCTCCAGGACCGCGATCGCGTACTCGAGACAGGTGCCGGTCTGCATCCAGGGAGCCCACCGCGCCAGCTCGACGCCGCCTTTCAAGTCGATCCCGTACAGGCGCGCGTACCCGTCAGCCACATCCGGGACCGTGTTGCGGATTAGCTGACGCAGCAGTTGGCTTTTTCCAGATCCTGATCTACCTGCGATGAGCGTGTGCAGGCCCATGGGAATCTCGACCAGGCTCCCGTCGATCGTGTTGCGTACCCAGAGCGTGTCGGCCATCGGTATCCGGCTTCTTTCCCACCTGTCGTATCTCATCGGGTCAGCCTCCACTCATGCCAGCGGGCCCGGGGTGTCGCGTATTCGCTGCCGTCGTAGCCGAGCGAGTGCTGCAGGCGGATGCCCGCCTCGACGCATTTTTCGGGCGATGGGTCCACGTCCACTGCGTCCACTCGCGTCACAATCCGCATCATCCGGTCCCGCCCCCACGAGAACGGCCTCCACCCATGTTTGCCGTACAGGATTCGCACGCGCCTCGGCTCGCCGACGTGCAGGACCGCGTCGACAACCTCCCAGTCGCACACCGTCTCCCACGCGGCAACACCAGCCACCACGCACACGATCACCAATGCGACTAGCGTGATTACCGCAGCCAATTCCATTGCGATTCTCCTTACCTATAGGAAAAAGGACGCCGGCCTTGCCGGCCGACGCCCTCTTCTATGCGCCCGCTGCTTTACTGTTTCGGCGGCTGGGGGCCGCCGATGGGCGTGATGTCCGCCGCCTGGTAGCTGACGCCGTCACGCCCGTCACGCGCCCACGGGGTCGCGGTCAAATCCACGACACGCACGCGCGCGTTCTCGTCCACACGGACCGGCTCCGCGCGCACGACCTTGACTTGCAGCACCTCGGGCCGCTCATCCTTTGGCTTGATCAGCAGGCTTGCCACCTGCACCGGGACACCGTCCCGCAGCACGGGATCGCCGTTCTGATCAGTCTGCCGCTCCGCCTGCACGAAACGGATATCGCCCAAGGCGGGCACATCCACCGGGATACGTCGCATATCGGACTCCTTTCCAAGAGAGTGGGGGCGACGGACCGCCCACCGCCCCGTAGCAGGCGACTATGCGCCCGGATCAGACCCCCATACCTGCGAACGGGCCGTTGTTGGGTTCCTGCGCGAGTGGGTTGTCGGGGAGAGCGAAGCCCTTGGTCTCTTGGAATCGCCATTCGCCGACCTTGCGGTGGGAGTCCTGCCTCCTTTCCATGCTGATGCCGTGTGCGTCGAGGATGGGCAAAAGGTGGTCCAGTTGTTTGGCGAGGCTCAGGTGCGATTTGGGAGTGTACCGGTTCGTTCCGTACGTGCCGGAGTCGATTTTGGCGAAAGCCGGCTTCAGCCTCTTGTACAACTCGGCGGCGGTCAGCCACTGTCCGGCGATGTCGTCCCACCGGTCGACGATCGCCATGAAGACCGGGTTGTCGGACTGCTGGAGCCGCTGCTCACCCTCCTGTGAGGACAGCCATGCGGTTTCGCCATGGGTGCCGAGGACCATGTCGACGGCGCGGAGCGTGATTTCAAAATCGCGCAGACGTCCCTCCAGATGGTCGACAGGGATTGACCCGTCGCGTTCCATGTGCATGACCCGCGAGCACAGGAGCCACAGTCCAGTGCGCATCTCATCGATGTGGGCGTCCCACCGCTTCCAGACGATCTGCTCGGTGTCGCCCCTGGCCCGGGGCGAGAGTTCGATGTGGACAAGGCGTGTGATTACGTCCTCGGGGATGCGCCCGACGCTGATGCCCGTCATCACGACCTGCGCGTCCATGAACCATCGCACGACCTCTTCCTGATTGTAGTGCTTTCGCGCGGAGTCGATGCCGCCGGTGGCGATGGTGCACAGCAGGTCCCAGATTTCTTGGTCGACGTGGTTCGCGTTCCCGAGCACGAGCACGCTCGAGGCGGCGGCGTTCATGCGTAACGCTTCGGGGTTGATGACGCCGGCGGTGTTTTCGAAACGCGCCTGTTTCGGGTCGACGAGATCCTGGTACATGAGGCTAGCCATGGATTTTCCAGCTCCGCTGGGGCCCTCGATGAGTACCAGCGGTTGTTGGCTGCCGGGCCCGTTGGGGTGGATGATACGGTGAACGCCGACGGCGATGAGCTGTGCGACGGTGTCACGGTCCTGTCCCAGCATGCCGGCGAAGGTGTCGAACCCGGTTTCGATGCTCGCGTTGGCTACGGGCTCGTTCATACATCCGGTTTCGTCGTCGCGCATCCATGCGATAGCCTCGTCAGGCTCCTGTACGGACAGCCCGGCGGGGGTGATGAGGAGGGACTTTCCATCGTCGCGCCCAAGATCGATCCACAGGTCATCTCCAATCAGGCGGCTTCGCTTGGCGAGGTCGATCGGACGGTTCTTAGCGATTGTTACCAGCTGGGACATTGCGCCGAAGATGTTCTGTTGGGTGGGGAGCTCGAACGGCTTATGCGTCTCAGGGTTGATCGTGTGCCTCGCCATCGTGACCGTCTGATGGTAGAGGCTTGATTTTTCCGTCGGATGGAAGGGGCTTGCAATATGGGTTTTACGATTGACGTAGTACAGCCGGTTCTTGGTGCGGCGGTCATGTGCGAAAACGAATCGTTCAACCAGCATGGCGATCATTTCCTGATCGTTCATGCCGCGTTCCTTGGATTTGGACGTCATTGCAGGGCCTCCTTGATCATCCGTGCGGTCTCTTCGATCTGCTCTCGGGTCGGTGCCGTCAGCACCTCGAATCCGTTGTCCGTAGTACACGGGTCGGCAGGAATGGTCGCGGGAAGTTCCACGGTGTTTAACGCCCAACGGGCCACGGACTCCGCCTCGCGCATGCCCGTGGCGGCGTCAGCGCGATTCGAGATCAGCGACACAAACCGGGGCGCGAGTGCGCGGAGGGCGCGGACGGCGCCCTTGTGTCCGCCCT
>NZ_DGVO01000037.1:69344-87926 GCF_002394995.1 Bifidobacterium sp. UBA4282 | reverse complement strand
CCGCCTGCGCGTTCAGCATGAGCATGCACAGGCGGAGCCAACCGTCGTGCCGGCAGCTGCGGCCCATGTACGGGTCCGTCACCCACCGTTGCGCCAGCTGATTCATCCACGGGCACATCTCCTGCCCGGCATCCAGCCCCTCGCCCCGACGCCGGGATTCGTGAGTGTCGGACTCGTCGACGGCCTTCAGGCCGCTGCCGCCACGGATCAGCCGTCCCGCCCAGGATTCGGGCAGGAAGGGGATCTCTTCCGGGGTCGGGATTCCGCAATCCTCTCCGGACGGATTCTTCCACCCGTATACCTCGCCGCTGGCGTGGACGCTCGGCCAGACCACCGCGTACCTGTTGTGCGGGGTGAGCAGGTCGATGCCCGCCCCCAGCGGCGAGTATTCCGCCAGCTTGGTGCGGTAGAATCGGTGCCGGTAGGGGGTGTCGTTGTGACCGTTGGTCCACGTCGCCGGCAGGGCCCCGAGCCGTGATTCGAGCTCATGCAGGGTCTTGACGCCGTCGCCCTGGGCCTGATGCTTTGACGGGTCGTCAAGATCGAGACCGATCACGCAGGTCCCATCGGGCCACCAGGGCATGCCGACGGCAATCTGAGCGTCCGCCAGCCTCGGCATCTTCGCCCACCGCTGCAGATCCAGCGTCGAGACGCTGGTGTGATTCCTCCCATGCTTACCGGCGACCAGAGGCCGCTTCCCTTTGCAGGGGATGACCTGAAGCCACCCTGCCCTGCGATATTCCTCGCACGACCGCCAGAACGGCGAAGCCGTGCCGCCTGACGGGATGTAGTTAGTGTCCATGTATTTCTTTCCGAGGGGCATGGACCTTCCATGACCTTCGCGCATATACATGCGACAGCAGGAATAACCGCGTCATCGAATTGCAAAAAAGTAATAATCTACTTGGTTTTTGCATATATCAGTAGATATGCGGCATCTTTGACACCAGAGGGCTGTGCAAGCGCGTCACAGCCGTGGTCCAGGAGGCCTCGAGGTAGGCGAAAGCCCTGGCGGCCAGTGACGGGAAGAACGAACGGCGTTGGCCGATGATGATTATCGGCCGACGAAATAATCAGCTTCGGCGATATACAGCGTCAAAGCGGGATTGCGGTGGTGCAAGACGGGGGTTTTGCTCACCGTTGCGACGAGGGGGATTCCCCTATGGGACATCAGGAACGGATACACACGGTTTCGTGGACAATACTCCGCCAGCCGCACCGCACCGCCCTTTGGTGAATCGACCATGAGGACAGCCTTAAGAGCCCTCCTCGGACTGGGATCCTCTACCTCGGCATGGCAAAGCACCACCAACCCGGCGAGACGTTTGACGAGATTGGGCACCTTGTGTCGTCTGTCGAAATGTTCGACCACTCCACGCCCGTCGCGGACCGCGTCGCGAGCCATGCCCGCCGCGATTTCACATTTCAGATCCTGCTCCCCCCTCTTGTCCAAAGGCCAAGAATCCTTCAGAATAGTCTTCGTGAGCGCTTCAATCAACGGCACATCGTCCGGGCGGAGCAGCGGAGGGACAAAAACCATTTCCCCTTTATGGCGTATGCAACAGCGCAGCATCAGGCGGGTTTGTTGTTTGCCAAGGGCGGCGTCAAGGGCGAGCAGGCACCCTGCATACGGCATCGACACTTCGCGACAAACGGGCAGACCCGTCCAAGTGCTCTTGTATTGCACCGCAAACTTGTCGCCCATCGTCCTTTCTTTGTCCTCATCTTGCGCGACGAGCTCCGACCAAGAGTGGCCGTTGTCGATCAAAGCGTCAACGGCCAAGTCGCCTCCCTGTGTCATCCCCCTCTTCATCATTTCGGGATATATGCACAAGCGATACGCGTACATTGGCGGCGTCCCCACTATCCGTCGAGGGGACCTGTCCAGCATCCTCAGAGCGTCCTGGGTCGCCTTCGCGAGAATATCAGTCAATTTGGCGCGCATACCCCCAATGATAGAGACACGCCTCTGTCGCCTGTACTTACACGACACGGTTTCCCGCGGCAAACGCCTCGGGGCATTAGCTGCGCGGATTCAACTCGCGTCACGGACGCATACATATGGGTGCACATACAGAAACGATCATCCGCCAGCGGATGAGAAGGGAATGCACTATGACTCCCGAGCAAGAGTATGTCGCCCAGCACGATTCCCCCGAGGTCGGGTGGACGCGTGAATCGTTCATGGCGTACGTGGACAGCCAGGATTGGACCGCCCCTGAGCTGGAGCATCTGGCTGCGTGGACGGCGAAAAAGCAGGCCGAGGTGCTCCGTCGTTACGGGTTTGAGGACGGGATGCCTATGTTTTGGTCCGCTCAGATGCAGGACGAGCTCGCGGCAAGGATGGGATTGCCCACGCCACAAAACGATCCGGACGTGATCAACGACCCGTGGTCGAATCCGCTCTTCCTCATCCACGAGGAAATCATCGAGGTGACTCGGGATTACGATCCCGACGAGCCGATCGATGACATCGACGAATGGTACGGGCAGCTGATCTCCGACGAGTCCATCCGGTACCTGACAGGACAGACGGAATAACGTGCGGATGCATGCTGTGAAGCGGGGTTGTCTTGGAATGCAGAGATGATCCCGCTTCGCTTATGTCTTAGGGCAAGACGTTTCTCCCGGATTCGTCTTGCTGGCGCAACGCTTATTGTTGTGTTGGCGGTCTTTTGATTTGTAGTCGGGTGGTCTTCTGGCTTTCAATTTTGTCGGATGTCCTGATGCAGGTCGTGCACGTTCTGTCCCGATTTCCGGTATCGTGCCAGTGTCGGTTTTCTGCGTTAGGCGGGTTCTGCGACCGCTTGACGGTTTTGCCGGATACACTGTACTGGTGTGATGGATTCAGGGTTTATTGATAACAGGACCGCGTTGGTCAAGGATGATCTGGTACGGACGATACGGGAGGGCGATCGGATTTCCGTCGCATCGTCTTTGTTTTCGATGTATGCGTATCGCGAGCTTCGGGAGCAGTTGGAGAGTGTTGGCGGGTTCCGGTTCATTTTCACGTCGAAGTCGTTCGTCAGAGAGAAGACGCCGAAGGAGCAGCGCGAGTTCTATATTCCCCGCCTTCAGCGCGAGCAGGGTTTGTACGGGACCGAGCTGGAGATCAGGCTGCGTAACGAGTTGACGCAGAAGGCCATCGCGGTGGAGTGCGCTGAATGGATCCGACGTAAGCAGGCCCGGTTCATGTCGTTCCAGAACGACAACGGCCTCTCCCCGTTCCTTGGCGTGCAAGGCGAGGGCGGGACGACCGCGTATATGCCGTTCCAGGAGTTCTCCACGACGCAGCTGGGCGTCAGCCACCGAGCCTCCTCGTATCCGGGGGTGGCTAGGATGGATGCTGTGCAGGCCCGGGGCTTCATCGACCAGTTCGATCAGGCGTGGGACAGTGGCCAGTTGCAGGATGTGACCCAGACGGTGCTTGACAACATCGAGCAGATGTATCGGGAGAATCCGCCCGAATTGGTGTATTACATGGCCTTGTATCGGATCTTCAGCGAGTTTCTGGAGGACGTCGACGAGGACGTGCTGCCCAAGGAGGGCACGGGCTACCGCGAGAGTGTGATCTGGAACAAGTTGTACGACTTCCAGAGGGACGCGGTGTTGGCGATCATCAACAAGTTGGAGACGTTCAACGGGTGCATTCTGGCGGATTCGGTGGGTTTGGGTAAGACGTTCACCGCGTTGGCGGTGATCAAGTATTTCGAGGCGCGCAACCGCAATGTGCTGGTGTTGTGTCCGAAGAAGCTCAAGGACAATTGGATGACGTTCCGTTCCAACGTGGTCAACAACCCGCTGCGTGATGACCGGCTGCGCTACGACGTGCTGTTCCATACGGACCTGAGCCGTTCGAAGGGCCCGTCAAACATGGGTATCGACATCGGACTGGTCGACTGGGGCAATTACGACCTGGTGGTGATCGACGAATCGCACAACTTCCGTAACGGCAACGATTCCGCCGCCAAGGCGGACGACAAGGAGAACCGCTACCGGAAGCTTTTGGAGAAGGTCATCCGCAGGGGCGTGAGGACGAAGGTGCTGATGCTGTCCGCGACCCCTGTGAACAACCGGTTCCGCGACCTGCAGAACCAGCTCGCGTTGGCCTACGAGGGCAACGACGACGACTGGACGGGAAAGCTCGGTCTCACGACGGACATCGATACCGTGTTCCGTAACGCGCAGAAGGCGTACGGCGCGTGGGCGAAGCTCGACCCGGAGGAGCGCACTACCAAGAATCTGATGGATCGTTTGGACTTCGATTTCTTCAAGGTTCTCGACCAGGTGACCGTGGCGCGCAGCCGCAGGCACATCAAACGCTATTACGACATGAACGCGATCGGCAGCTTCCCCGAACGTCTGAAACCGCAGACGATCCGCCCGAAGCTGTCCACCCAGCCGGACGCGGTGACCTACGATCGAATCTACGACGAGTTGGAGAGGCTCAGGCTTGCCCTGTACATGCCGTCAGAGTTCCTCCATGAAAGCGCCAGGGGCAAGTATTTCGACAAGGACGGAATCGAGGGGTTGACCACGAGCGGGCGCGAGGCCGGTGTGCGCAAGCTCATGGCCACCAACCTCCTAAAGCGTTTCGAAAGCAGCGTGCACTCCTTCCGCGTCACCCTGAAGCGCGTCTACGGGTACATGGACGAGACCGTGAAGGTCATCGACAAATACGAGCAATACCGGAACGAGCACAGGAGTCTCGGCATGTTCGACCGGATCGATACGGACAGGTTCGACCAAGGGTTCGACCTTGACCAGGATGACGCGGAGGAGATCGAGTTCACCACCCAGGGCAAGACCCAGTTCGCCCTCTCGGACATGGACTGGAAGAGTTGGCGCTCCTACATCCAGGCCGACATGCAGGTCATCCGCGAGCTCCTCGCCATGATTCGGGACATCGACCCCGAGCATGACGCCAAGCTCCAACGCCTGTACCGGACCATCAGGGACAAGCAGGAGCATCCGATCAACGAGGGCAACCGGAAGATCCTCGTATTCACCGCGTTCGCCGATACCGCCGACTACCTGTACGAACACGTCGGCGAATACGCCAAGACACTCGGTCTTGAGACGGCGGAGGTGACCGGTTCGAGGCCCGGCCGCTGCACGGTAAGGAAGGTCGGCGGCGACATGGGAGACATCCTCGCCTGTTTCAGCCCCGAGTCCAAGGAACGCAACGTCACCGACCCAAGGTTGAAGGATTGCGACATCGACATCCTGATCGCCACGGACTGCATCAGCGAGGGGCAGAACCTGCAGGACTGCGACATGATGGTCAACTACGACATCCACTGGAACCCCGTCCGCATCGTGCAGCGCTTCGGCCGCGTGGACCGCATCGGATCCACGAACCAGCGCATCCAACTGGTCAACTACTGGCCCGACATGGACCTCGACAAATACCTTCGACTCAAGGATCGAGTGGAAGCGCGCATGCGGCTGACGGTCATGACCTCCACGGGCGACGACGACTACATCAACGAGAACGAGCACGGTGACCTCGCCTACCGCGAGAAACAGCTCCGGCAGATGCAGAACGAGATACCCGATCTGGAGGGCGTGGAGGGCGGCATCAGCATCACCGACCTCGGCCTCAACGAGTTCCGTATGGACCTGGTCGAATACCACAAAGCCAATCCCGACATCGAGCATGTGCCCACCGGCATCAACGCGATCGTGCGGGGAACGGACCCCGGCATCCTGTTCGTACTGCGGAACGTGAACAACGCCGTCAACATCGGCGGCCGCAACCAGATCCACCCCTACTACCTCGTGTACGTGAAAGACAACGGCGAAATCCTCCACGGGCACTTGGAGCCCAAGGCTTGCCTCGACCTGATGCGCTCCCTGTGCAAGGGCAAGGACGAACACGATCCGAAGCTGTGCGCCGCGTACAACAAGGCCACACGCAACGGCAAGGACATGCGCCACGCCTCCAAGCTGTTGGAGGCCGCGGTGGGCGGCATCATCCGGCAGGACGAGCAGTCGGCGGTGGACAGCCTGTTCGGCGACGGGCTGAGCACCTTCCTCGACCCCGGCGTGCAGGGGCTGGACGACTTCGAGCTCGTCTGCTTCCTCGTGGTCCAAAGCAGGGAGGCGTGACCCCCATGCCCGCAATCCTCGCCGCCGGCATGCTCGGCCTGCCCAGCGTCACCGCCGTTCCCGCCAACCGTGGCCGTCTGCCCAAGGAGGCGTTCTACCAGGGTCTTGAAATCACCGCAAGACTGAAGCGCCAGTTCATCGACGACATCGAATCGCTGACCATGCTCGCCGTGATCCGTTCCAAAGAGACCGGCATCCCCGACGGTCGGCATGTACGCGAGATCAGCGTGATTGAGGTGAAACTCAAAGGCGAGCGGCTGCCCTCCGCGGTGCTGGAGCGGTTCTCCCGCTTCCGCGACGACATGACCCATCACGCCGTCAAAGTACTGTACGTCATCCCCGACGGAACCGGCTACAGGACGGCAGTGTTCCGCAATGCGAACGTCAACGCAGGAATCCACGAGGGACGCCTGTACGTGAGCGACCCTCGCTCCCTGGACGGTTCCGGTATCCGGCTCGTCGGGTCAAATCTGGAACAGGTCTGGGACTCCCTGTGTTCGCAGACCGTGTTGAATGACGAAACTCCCGAGAATGTCGACCAACGAATCGCCGTCAGGGAGAGGATAATGAGACTCAGCGCCGAACAGCAACGCCTGGAAACGGCCCACGCCAAAGCCAGGCAGATCAGCAGACGCAACGAACTGTGGAACCAGCTGCGGGAAGTTACCGAAGAGCTCCACCGACTGCAAGGAGAACAGCAATGAGCGACATCCAACACATCGAAAGCCACACGCCCGACCTCACCGAGGAGAACGTGGACAAGCTCGCCGCCCTGTTCCCCGACGTGCTCACCGAAATCACCGATCCGCAGACCGGCGAAACCAAGCGCGCCATCGACTTCGACGCACTACGCGACAAGCTCGGCGACGTGGCCGAAAGCACACGCGAACGCTACCAGTTCACCTGGCCCGGCAAACGAGCCGCCAAAGCTGAAGCCCGCAAACCGATTAGCAAAACACTACGCCCGGTCAAGGAACGCAGCAAGGATTGGGACACCACCCAGAACATCTACATCGAAGGCGACAACCTCGACGCGCTGAAGATCCTGCGCGAAACCTACGCCGGCAAGATCAAGCTCATCTACATCGACCCGCCCTACAACACCGGCCACGACTTCATCTACAAAGACAACTACGGCAAAACCATCGCCGAAGATAAAGCCGAAAACGGCGACTGGGACGACGAAGGCGGCCAGCTCGTCGCCAACCCCGAAAGCAACGGGCGCTTCCACTCCGACTGGTGCTCAATGATCTATCCTCGTCTGCTTATAGCTCGAGATTTATTGGAATCTGAAGGGCTAATAGCAATAAGTATCGATGACAACGAATTGTTCAATCTAAAGACGATTTTAGATACCGTTTTTGGATCGATTAATTACGTTGGTTGTATTTCTGTTGCTAAAGGAACGACTACCGGTCAGGATGCAAAGGATATCGGCAGCAGCATCGATTACCTGTTGTTATATGCAAAGGAAAAGAATAGTGTTAAATTACGTGGTCTTCCAATGTCCGAAAAGGATATTGCTCGGTTCAATATGAGTGATTCCCGAGGTAAATACAGCATTCTGCAATTCAGGAAAACTGGTTCAAATGATAGGCGTGTTAATAGGCCCAATTTGTATTATCCGTTAACGGCACCTGATGGAAGTGAAGTTTATCCTATTGGTCCTGGTGGGTATGAAAGCCGTTGGAGGGGTTCGCTGGAGCAATTTAAAAAATGGGAAAATGACGATTACGTCATATGGAAAAAGAATGATAATGGAGAATATAAGCCATATATCAAGTATTATCTACAAAATAGAACTAAACAAATCTCCAATTATTGGGATGATATTGAAGGCAATAAGAAAGCAAGCCATACTCTGACCGAACTACTCGGAAAAGGAATATTTGACAATCCAAAACCGGTTGGTTTGTTGGAAAAAATACTATATATTGTCACGTCTTCAGATGACTATGTGCTTGACTTTTTCTCTGGCTCCGCAACAACGGCTCATGCTGTTATGAATCAAAATGCCAAGGATGATTGGCGTCGTAAGTTCATTTTGATTCAACTGCCGGAACATACCGACGAATCTAGTGAAGCGCATAAAGCTGGTTACTCGACCATCTGTGAAATTGGTGAGGAGCGTATTCGTCGTGCTGGTGAGAAGATCAAGGCCGAGGTTGAGGCGGAGAATGCTCAGGGCAGGCTTGATGGCGAAGTGAAGCGGGTGCCTGATATTGGATTCCGTGTGTTGCGCGTGGATTCTTCGTGTTATGAGGATGTGCGCAAGACCCCGGCTGAATACACGCAAGATGCTCTTGATCTGGATGATGACAACACTAAGGAGGGTCGTTCATCGCTTGATTTGCTGTTCGAGTGTCTGCCGACGTTCCAGTTGCCGTACACGTCCAGCATCGAGACATTGTCGGGTGAGCCGTTTGCCGGTTATACGGTGTATAGCGTGAACGGCGGCCAGTTGCTGGCTTGTTTCGATGCGGATATTCCCGAGTCGTTGATTCGTGGCATGGCGGACTTTGATCCGAAGCCGTCGTATGTGGTGGTGGCGGAGAAGAGCTTGCCGGATAGCGCCGCGCGTACGAATTTCACTGAGATCTTCAAGCAGTCGGCGAACGCGTTTGATGGCCAGACGCAGATCCGCATCATCTAAGGAGGCTTGACGTGAAGTTCGAGTTTTCTCAGTACCAGTATCAGACGGATGCGGCGAACGCGGTGTGCGATGTGTTCGAGGGCCAGCCCAGGCATGAGGGTGTGAACTATATCCGCGATGTGGGCGTGCGCAGCCGTGACATCCGCCAGGACCAGGCCAACCGTGGCGCGAAACTGTTCGACGCTTCCGAGATGGATGACGACACGGGTTATCGCAACGCGGACTTGGAGTTGACCTCCGAACAGCTACTCGCGAACATCCGTGGTATCCAGAACCGGCAGGATCTGATGGCGTCGAAGCATTTGTTCGCCAAACCGTTGGGTGCGGTGAGTCTGGATGTGGAGATGGAAACGGGCACGGGCAAGACGTTCGTGTATACGAAGACGATGTTCGAGCTGAACCGCCGGTATGGGTGGACCAAGTTCATCATTGTGGTGCCGTCCATCGCGATCCGTGAGGGCGTGGCCAAGTCGTTGGAGTTGACCGCCGATTATTTCTACACGTCCGGCCGTGATGGCAACGAAGGCTACGGTAAAAAGCTCAACTGGTTCGTGTACAACTCGTCGAACCTCAACGAGTTGGACTCGTTCGCCCAGTCGTCGGATATCAGTGTGATGGTCATCAATATGCAGGCGTTCAACGCGTCGATGAAGGAGGGCGGGCGCAGCAAGGAGTCGCGCATTATCTTCTCGGAGCGTGATGAGTTCGGCTCCCGCCGGCCTATCGACGTGATCAGCGCCCTGCGGCCGATCGTGATTCTGGATGAGCCGCAGAAGATGGGTGGCAAGGCCACGCAGGACGGTATCCGCCAGTTCAACCCGTTGTTCGCGTTGCATTATTCGGCCACGCACCGGGAAAAGCATGATCTCGTGTATTCGTTGGATGCGTTGGACGCTTATAACCAGCGGTTGGTCAAGCGCATCGAGGTCAAGGGCTTCGAGCTGCATAACATGCGTGGTACCGACGGCTACCTGTACTTGCAGGACATCATCGTGTCGAAGAACAGGCCGCCGATCGCGCGCATCGAATACAAGAAGCTCTCCGCCGTCGGCGGCGTGACCACCGCCGTCGGCTCGTTCAATGAGAACGATGATTTGCATCCCGCTTCCGGAGGGCTGGAGGCCTACCGTGACGGTTGGCGCATCGCCCCTGACGGCATCGTGCCCGATCAAGATAATCAGCTTGGCTATGTGCGGTTCCTCAACGGTGAGACCCTGCGCAAGGGGCAGGTGCTCAACGATGGTTCCGAGGCGGACATGCGGCGTATCCAGATCCGCGAGACAATCCTCTCGCATCTGCAGAAGGAGGAACACTTGTGGGCTCGGGGCATCAAGTGCCTGAGCCTGTTCTTCATCGACGAGGTCGCCAAATACCGTCAGTATGACGAGGAGGGCAACGAGGTCGACGGCGAGTACGCGAGGATCTTCGAGGAGGAATACGATCGCTGCGTGCAATGGTTCCTCCAGGGCCGACTGGACGACGGCCATGGTTATCTCGACTGGCTGCGCACCACGTGGGGCCACAGCGTGCACAAGGGGTACTTCAGCATCGACAAGCACGGGCGTTCCATCGACTCGAAGCTCAAGCGTGGGTCGGACGAGAGCGACGACGTGAACGCCTACGACCTGATCCTGAAGAACAAGGAACGCCTGTTGAGCTTCGAGGAGCCGACCCGGTTCATCTTCAGCCATTCCGCCCTGCGCGAGGGCTGGGATAACCCGAACGTGTTCCAGATCTGCACGCTCAAGCACTCGGATAACGAGATCAGCAAACGCCAGGAGGTCGGGCGCGGCCTGCGCCTGTGTGTCAACAAGGACGGTGTACGCCAGGACCTGAACGTGCTTGGCGAGGGCGCCGTGCAGGAGGTCAACCTGCTGACCGTGATCGCCTCGGAGAGTTACGAGAAATTCGCCGAAGCACTGCAGAAGGACATCAGGAGCGAACTGCGCGACCGTCCGATCAGGATCGACAACGCGTTCCTCAGCAAGGTCAGCATCCCGGCCGAACAGCTCGGCCCCGGATACGAGGGCGTCGATCCGGTCACGTTCACGCCGGAGGAATCCAACACCGTGTACCTGCGGCTCTACAAGCACGACCTGATCGACGAGAGCGGCAAACTCACCGATAAGTTCGCCGAACAAGGGCTGGACGGGGAATTCGTGGCCGCATTGCCCGCACCGTTGCAGGCCAAGATCCCGGCTGTCGAGATCGTCTTGAAGTCGGTGCTGGAGAACGTCACCGGCGTGATCGTCGGCAACGCGCTCAAACGGAAGATCGGCCGCAACGACCTGAACGCCAATTTCCAGAAGAAGGAGTTCCAGGAGCTCTGGAAGCGCATCAACCACAAGTACGCGTACACCGTGCACTTCAACGACGACGAACTGGTCAGGAACGCGGTCAGGGAGATTGATTCCAAGCTCGTGGTGGCCAAGCTCTCGTACACCGTCACCAAGGGCATCCAACGCCGGGAGGCGTTCCGTGCGGATCTGGCCGTGGGCCAGCACTTCAAGCGCGAGACGAACGGCAGCTACACGCGCGACCTCGACATCGACACGACCAACGGCGTCAAATACGACCTGCTCGGCGAGATCGCCCAGGCCGCGACCATCACCCGGCGTTGCGCCGCGAGGATCCTCAAGGGTATCCGGCCGGACAAGTTCCGCATGTTCCGGGACAACCCGGAGCAGTTCATCGCCAAGGTCAGCCGTCTGATCATCGAGCAGAAGGCCGCGATGATCGTGGACCACATCAGCTACGACCGGATCCAAGGCGAATACGATTCCACCATCTTCGTCAACGCGGGCGGGCGCGACGAGACCGACGCCATCCGGGTCAGCAAATGCGTGCAGGACTGGGTGTTCCCCGACGGAGATCCCCGGAAGGGTGTGGAGGCGCAATTCACCCGAGGGCTCGAAGCCGCTTCCGAAGTCGCGGTCTACGCCAAGCTGCCGCGCGGCTTCCAAATCCCCACGCCGGTCGGCAACTACGCGCCCGACTGGGCGGTCGCCTTCCGTGAGGACAGTGGTTTGAAGCACATCTTCTTTGTCGCCGAAACCAAAGGCGACATGAGCTCGCTGGAACTGCGCACCGTGGAAGCCAGCAAGATCGCATGCGCCAAACGCCTCTTCAACGATCTGCAGTTGGCGGACGACGTCCGCTACGAACAGGCCGTCACCTACGAGGATCTCCTCGATCAGGTGAAGGCACTGCAATAGCACCACTATCGCGGATACAGGACGGAGGAGAAATGCCAGGGCACACGATAACTGCCTCAATAGGCGCGGCGCACTGAACGTGTCCGCGTACGAAATCGGGTACAAATCGGGTACATTGCTACTCTCAACAGCGCCTAACAGCGTGTCCGTACGCAAAGCTAGGATGGCTTCAAAACGTTGAAAAATAGCCAAAAAGGTGGTTGACGCATGACAGTGCAAAACAGCGCAAAAACCACCCGTTATAGCAAGGGGTCGCGGGTTCAAGTCCCGCCGGCCCGACGACTAGGGCGGAAACCGTTAGGTTCCGCCCTTTTGCTTTACTGCCGACAGTTATCCCCGCTCGAAAGACCCCACCACCGCCCACATCCGTAGTCTCTTCACCGATTGTTCACCGGGTATGGGCGTAGGAACACGTCCATACCCCCGTAGTGACGCTAGACTGTTGAGATATTGGCCCACGTGACATACGGTCCGCGTGACATATCGGTTCGCGCGCGACGGCGTCGAAGTCTGAAGGAAAGGGTAGGGACGTGAGCGACGTATTCGAGCATTCGGCCGAGAAGATGAAGGCCCACGGCATGAGCGACACGGCGGTCGCCCAGTTCAAGCGGCTGTACGACGTCTGGCGCACCGAGGAGGCCAGCAGCTGGATCCGCGAGGACAGCGTGGAACCGCTGACCGGCGTGCCCAGCTTCCATGACGTCTACAAGACCATCGACCATGACAAGGCGGTCGACGCCTTCGCCAAGACCGCGTTCCTCAAGCTCAACGGCGGCCTGGGCACCTCGATGGGCCTGGAATGCGCCAAGTCGCTGTTGCCGGTGCGCCGCCACAAGGCCAAGCAGATGCGGTTCATCGACATCATCATCGGCCAGGTGGTCACGGCCCGCACCAGACTCAACGTCCGTCTGCCGCTGACGCTGATGAACTCGTTCCGCACCTCCGAGGACACGATGAAGGTGCTCAAGGCCAACCGCCGCTTCACGCAGGATGATGTGCCGATGGAGATCATCCAACACGTCGAGCCGAAGATCGTGGCCGAAACCGGCGAGCCGGTGGAGTTCCCGGAGAACCCCGATCTCGAATGGTGCCCGCCGGGCCACGGCGATCTGTACTCCACGATCTGGGAGTCCGGCCTACTGGACATCCTGGAGGAGCAGGGGTTCAAGTACCTGTTCATCTCCAACTCCGACAACCTGGGCGCGCGCCCCTCACGCACGCTGGCCCAGCACTTCGAGAACACGGGCGCGCCGTTCATGGTGGAGGTGGCCACCCGCACCTACGCCGACCGCAAGGGCGGGCACATCGTACGCGACAAGGCCACCGGCCGTCTGCTGCTGCGCGAGATGAGCCAGGTGCATCCGGACGACAAGGCGGACGCGCAGGATATCGCCAAGCACCCGTATTTCAACACCAACAGCATCTGGGTGCGCATCGACGCGCTCAAGGCCAAGCTCGCCGAGTACGACGGCGTGCTGCCGCTGCCGGTGATCCGCAACTTCAAAACCGTCGATCCCACCGATGCCAATACGCAGAAGGTCGTGCAGCTGGAAACCGCGATGGGCGCGGCCATCAGCCTGTTCGACGGCGCCATCTGCGTACAGGTGGACCGCATGCGTTTCCTGCCGGTCAAGACCACGAACGACCTGTTCATCATGCGCTCGGACCGGTTCCACCTGACCGACTCCTACGAGATGGAGGACGGCAACTACATCTTCCCGAATGTGGACCTCGACCCGCGCTACTACAAGAACATCAGCGACTTCAACGAACGGTTCCCGTATTCGGTGCCGTCGCTCGCGGCCGCGAATTCGGTGACGGTGCGGGGCGACTGGACGTTCGGGCAGAACGTCATCATGTTCGCCGACGCCACGCTGGAGGACCAGGGACGACCCAGCTACGTGCCGAACGGCGAGTATGTGGGACCGCAGGGCATCGAGCCCGATGATTGGGCGTTCTGACACCTCATCGGACAAGAAAACGACAGTTTTTTGTGAAATGTCGCGCGGACGGAGGAAAAACACTCTAATATGGAACAAGGTGTGTTGTGAGGTGCACACTTACATACAGGACTCTAACGATACGTGAGGACGAATGGCAGAGGGTAGCAACGGAAGACGTCGTTTCTCCGACAAGTGGGGCAAGCATGAGCTTGACGTGTTGGCAGTGTTGTCGTCGGCCTTCCCACAGTGGCTGACCTCCCGCCAGATCGCGCAGCGTGTCAAGGCGTATGCCGATTCCTACGGGGAGCTGGCCGACCAGGCGGCCAAGGCCGCCTTCGCCAAGCAGTTCCAACGCGACCGTGCCAAGCTCGCCGCCATGGGCATCGCCATCGAATCGCGCCAGCCCGAGTATTCCTCGAAGTCGGAGGGGCAGGATTTCGCCTCGTACCGCCTGCAGCTGGGCGACGAGCCGCGCATCCGCCTGCGGTTCGCCCAGGAGGACCTGCCGATCCTGGCCGCGGCCAACTATCTGGCCCGTTCCATGTCGATCTCCTCCGCACCCTCGCAGCAGCAGGTGCAGCAGCATGCCTCGCGTACCGCGCCGCGTGTGCCCCAGACGCCGATTCCCGGACTCGGTCTGGACTCGATCGCCCCGGGTCTCGGCACCCAGGCCATCCCCGACGCGCTGGTGAAGGTCATCGATTCGCGTCGGTTCGCCGCCACGGTCGACGTGGACGGCGAGCTGCTCAACGTGGCCTATACCGATTCCGACGACCTGGCCATGTTCGTCCTGCAGCACCCGGGTGCCGCCATCGTCAGCCCGCAGGAGGCCGTGGACGCGTTCCATCGCAGGCTCAACGCCGCCTCGCAGTTCCAGCTGGCCGACGAATCGGCCAGCCCCGCCTCCGCCACGGTCGTCTCCCCGTCCATCAGCCGTCAGTCCGAGGACGACGAGGAGGATCCGGAGGAGATGGCGGCCCATCAGAAGAAGAACGCCTCCTTCCAGACCGGCAGCGAGGTGGATCGCCGCCTGCGGCTGATGCTGTTCCTCTCGGCCCATCTGGGCGAGGAGTTCTCGCTGGAGGAACTGGCGGAACGGTTCATCGGCAAGCCGAAGAACAACGACGAACGCCGCAAGCATGTCGCCACCATCCATAAGGACATCAACACGCTGACCACGGTGTCCGACGACGGCGAGATGGCCGGCAGCCAGTTCTTCGATATCGACTGGTCGCTGCTGGATGCCGAGGGCATCGTCTCGGCCACGAATTCGCTCGGCCTGGAGCGTCTGGCCGGTATCTCCCCGCAGTATCTGAGCATGCTGACCGCCTCGGTCAGCTATCTGGCGCATTCGCCGCTCCTGCCGGAGGAGCAGCGTGCCAAGGCCGCCTCGCTGAACAAGCGGCTGCGTCAGCATGTGGAGCCCGGCGAGATCCCGTGGCTGAGCCTGACCGGCTACGAGGTGGAGCCCCACAGCTTCTCGGTGGTCAAGCGGGCGATCTCCACCGATTCGCTGCTGGATATGGAATACACCGATGGCGCCGGCCGCACGCGCCGCAAGCTGGTGGCCCCGGCCAAGATCTTCGTGGATGAGGGCGCGTACTATACGGCCGTGTGGACCGACGTGGCCGACGCCGCGCCGAAGGACAAGCTCAAGTACGTCAAGAAGGACATGACGATCAACAAGGCCACCGGGGAGCCCCGCATCTGGCAGACGCTCCGTCTGGCGCGCATCGAGCATGCCGAGCTCGTCAAGCCCACGCAGAAGGTCGACATCCCCGATGTGCCGGTCAGCGAACTGCGCAAGTGGAACTTCGACAACGGCACGCCGGCGGTGTTCATCACCGACCAGCCGCATCTGCCGTTCATCAAGACCCTATCCGGCGCCACGGTGGAAAGCTGCGGGGCGGGGGAGAAGGTGCATCTGACGGTGTCCTCCGATTCGTGGTTCGTGGCCTTCTGCATCTCCCACGCCCGTCATATCCTGGCCGTGGCGCCGGAGACGCTGCGCACGATGATCGTCGCCCGCGCGCAGCGCGAACTGAGCGTCGGCCAGCACGACGAGCCGCAGCAGTAGGAGGAGTCGCCATGCCTTGGTGGATCTGGTTGGTGCTGGTGGTGTTCATGCTGGTCATGATCGTTGCCGGCCTGGCATACGCGGCCTTGCATCTGTGGAGGGCGTTCGGGAAGGTCTCCCGGACCGGCGCCGCCATCGGCGAGCATATGGCCGCCTTCCAGGACACCGCGCCATCCGGTGAACAGCCGGAGCCGCCGCTGTTCACCCAGCCGCTTTCAGTGGCCTCCGAGCGCTACAGCCAGGCCCATGCCGAAGTCATCCGTCGCAGGGAGGCCAAGCGCAGCCGCCATGTGGAGGCTTGGGCGCGCTGGCGTCGATTCAACAACGACTGAACGAACCGGGGATTCATCTGACCATGCCACGACGTCATCATCGCCGTTCCGTGGACGGCACCGCATCCGCACCGCACGGCAACGCCCAAGCCTCGCCCTCGCCCTCGCAGCGGTATCAGACCTTCCGCCGCAACCAGGAACGGCGCAAGTCGGTCGCCGAACAGTTCGCGCGGACGCTACCGTTCGAACTCGACGAGTTCCAGCGGCAGGCCAACGAGGCCCTGGAGGCGGACCGCAACGTGCTGGTGGCGGCGCCGACCGGCGCGGGCAAGACCATCGTCGCCGATTTCGCCATCTATCTGGCGCAGCAGCGCAACGTCAAGGCGTTCTACACCACACCGATCAAGGCGCTCAGCAACCAGAAATACCATGATCTGGTGGCCGCGTACGGGGCCGATCGCGTGGGGCTGCTGACCGGGGACACCTCCATCAACTCCGAGGCGGACATTGTGGTGATGACCACCGAGGTGCTGCGCAACATGCTCTATGAGCGTTCATCCACGCTTACCGCGCTGCGGTATGTCATCCTAGACGAGGTCCATTATCTGGCCGACCGGTTCCGTGGGCCGGTGTGGGAGGAGGTCATCATCCACCTGCCGCAGAGCGTCCGCATCGTGGCGCTGTCGGCCACGGTCTCCAACGTGGAGGATTTCTCGGGCTGGCTCTCCTCGGTGCGCGGCGAGACCACGCTGGTCGTCTCCGAGCACCGGCCCGTGCCGCTGGAGCAGCATGTGCTCGTGCAGGCCGACGATCGGACCGAGCCGGAACTCATCGACCTGTACCGTCATGACGCCGATGGCCGCCCGACCACCGCGTTGAACGCGCATCTGGTCAGCAGGCTGGATCAGCTCGACCGGCAGGCGGCCCGGCGCGCGGGCAACCGCGACCGCGGCCGGGAACGCAGGCACGGCGGCCGCGCGCATCAGTCGCAGCGCAAACCGGAACGGCATGTGCCACGCCGTTGGGCTGTGGTCGACGAACTCGACTATCTCGGTCTGCTGCCGGGCATCACGTTCATCTTCTCCCGCAACGGCTGCGACCAGGCCGTGGACCAGTGCCTGAACGCCGGACTGGAGCTGACCACCGAGGACGAGGTGCGGCGCATCCGCCGCATAGTCGACGAGATGGTCGAGGGGCAGCTGAGCGCGGAGGACCTCAAAGCATTGCGGTTCTCCCGATTCCGCTTCGCTTTGGAGGAGGGTTTCGCCGCCCATCATGCGGGCATGGTGGCGCTGTTCCGGCAGATCGTCGAGCGGCTGTTCGAAGAGGGACTGGTCAAGATGGTGTTCGCCACCGAGACGCTGGCGCTGGGCATCAACATGCCGGCCCGCTGCGTGGTGGTGGAGAAGCTGGAGAAGTTCGACGGCACGGGCCATGTGGCGTTGACGCCAGGGGAGTTCACCCAGCTGACCGGCCGCGCCGGCCGCCGCGGCATCGATACGATCGGCCACGCCGTGGTGGTGGACCATCACGGCTTCGTGCCGGCCACGGCCGCCGCGCTGTCCAGCAAACGCGTCTACCCGCTGCATTCCAGCTTCCGCCCGACCTTCAACATGGCGGTGAATCTGCTCAATTCCAGCGACGTGGACACCGCCCGCGTCACGCTCGACCACTCCTTCGCCCAGTGGGAGGCGAACGAATCCGCGGGACAGCTGGAATCGCAGATGGTGGCGCTGGAGCAGGCCCTGCAGGGCTACGAGCAGGCGTTCGACTGCGACCACGGCGATTTCCGCGAGTTCATGACGCTGCGTATGCGGCTGACGGATCTGGAGCGCAACGACCGACGCCGGATCAAGCACGAACCGTTTGCATCCGAGCAGGAACGCCGGCAGGCGATGCGCGAGCTGGACCGCCGGATCGCGCGCTTGCGCCAGGCCGAGCAGCGGCATCCGTGCCGGCAGTGCCCGGATCTGCAGCGGCACCTGACTTGGGGGCATCGTTGGGCCCGGGAGACCCGCGAGCTGGAACGCGTCAGGCATCGCTACGAGTCGCGAACCGGTTCGGTGGCCCGCCAGTTCGACCGCATCTGCGGCGTGTTGGACACGTTGGGTTATCTGGAACGTGCGGAGCGCGACGGCCGTACGGACTATCGGCTGACGCAGGCGGGCCAGCTGCTGCGTCATCTGTACAGCGAACTGGATCTGACCGTGGCGCAGGCGTTGCGTAAGGGCGTGTTCGACGGTCTCAACCCCTCGCAGATGGCGGCCGTGGCGTCGGCGCTGGTCTACGAGGCGCGCCGGGGCAACGGGGG